>NZ_WTKZ01000055.1:0-27187 GCF_011378805.1 Pseudoalteromonas sp. Z9A6 | reverse complement strand
AAGCAGAAAATGAGCGTTTAGAGCAAGAACGTATTGCAGCTGAAGAAGTAGAAAATGAGCGTTTAGAGCAAGAACGCCTTGCAGCTGAAAAAGCAGAAAATGAGCGTTTAGAGCAAGCACGTATTGCAGCTGAAGAAGCAGAAAATGAGCGTTTAGAACAAGAACGTATCACAGCAGAACTTGCAATTGAAGAAGCTAAAAAAGCCGAAAAGCCAAAAAAAGAAGGGTTTTTCTCTCGTCTTAAAAAAGGCTTGTTAAAGACTCGCGTTAATATAGGTTCTGGTTTTGCGTCTATTTTTAGTGGAAAAAAAATAGACGACGAATTATTTGAAGATCTTGAAACTCAATTACTCACCGCCGATTTAGGTGTTGATACCACCATGAAGTTGATTGATCGTTTAACTGATGCAGCGAACCGTAAACAGTTAAAAGATGGTGATGCGCTTTATGAGTTAATGAAACAAGAAATGGCTGCGATGCTTAAAACGGCAGAACAGCCTTTAGTTATAAGCGAAGATAAAAAGCCGTTTGTTATTTTAATGGTAGGCGTAAATGGTGTTGGTAAAACAACGACTATTGGTAAAATGGCAAAGCAATTTCAAAATGAAGGTAAGTCGGTAATGCTTGCTGCTGGTGATACATTTAGAGCCGCAGCTGTAGAGCAATTACAGGTTTGGGGTGAACGTAACAGCATCCCTGTTATTGCCCAGCATACAGGTGCAGATAGTGCATCAGTTGTGTTTGATGCATTCCAAGCTGCAAAAGCACGTAATGTAGACGTGTTAATTGCTGATACAGCTGGACGCTTGCAAAATAAAGATAATTTAATGCAAGAACTTGAAAAAATAGCCCGTGTAATGAAAAAAATTGACCCTGATGCGCCGCACGAGGTGATGCTAACTATCGATGCAGGCACAGGGCAAAATGCAATTAGCCAAGTAAACCTGTTTAATCAATGTGTTGGTTTAACTGGTATTACGCTTTCAAAACTTGATGGAACTGCAAAGGGTGGTGTAATTTTTGCGGTTGCAGATAAGTTTAATATTCCAATTCGTTACATTGGTGTTGGTGAAGGTATTGATGATTTACGCGCTTTTAAAAGCGATGACTTTATTGATGCGTTATTTAGCCAAGATGAGGACGACGTTTAATTTACCAAAAAAGGGAGCTAGCTCCCTTTTTAATTGCGAGGAATACTAATTTCATTAATGTGTTAATGGAGTTGGCATAATAAAAAGATGATAAATTTTCAGCAAGTAAGTAAGACCTATCCTGGAGGGCACCGCGCCCTCGAAAAAGTTAATTTTCATATTAAACCGGGTGAACTTGCCTTCTTAACTGGCCACAGTGGTGCGGGTAAAAGTACGTTACTTAAGTTAATTAGCTTAATGGAACGTCCTTCAGCAGGTAGTGTATTTATCAACGGTGTTGATTTAAACAAAGTAAACTCGCGTCAAATTCCTTATGCTCGTCGTGATATAGGTATTATTTTTCAAAATCATAGGTTATTAGAGCGCTATACTATTTTTGATAACGTGGCATTACCTCTCATTATTGAGGGGACTCACCATAAGCAAATAGCTAAACGGGTCCATGGCGCGCTTGACAAGGTAGGCCTAATTGACAAAGTGAAATGTCATCCTTCAATGCTATCTGGAGGCGAGCAACAACGTGTTGGTATTGCCAGAGCTATTGTAAACTCCCCACCAATTTTACTAGCTGATGAACCAACAGGTAATCTTGACCCAGAGCTTTCAATGGAAATACTCAAGTTGTTTGAAGACTTTAATAAACACGGTACCACTGTTCTTATCGCAACGCATGATTTGGGTTTGGTTGCACGTATGAAGTATCGTAGCTTAACCTTAAAAGATGGCCGTATGCTTCAAGACCCGCTTGCTGAGGGGGCACTATGAGTTTACTTTTTAAAGGTCGCCAAAATAGTAATGACAAGCAAAAAAAATCAGTATTAGCTGGCAGTTATTTTTTTATTATTAATATTTTTCGCCAAGGTGTGCATAGCTTAGGTGAAATGTGGCGCACGCCGCTTGCATCTATGATGACTATCGCTGTACTTGGTTTGAGCCTAACGTTACCTGCAACACTTTACTTAGTCGTTAAAAACGTACAGCAAGTGAGTAGTGGCTTTGAAGAGGCGAGTGAAATATCGTTGTTCGTTAAAGAAAGTATGAACGAGCAAGAAACGCAAACATTAGTAAAGCGTTTAGCACTTTACCCAGAAGTGGAAAGTGTTGAGTTTATTTCAAAACAACAGGCATTAACTGAATTTAAAGACGTATCTGGCTTTGGGCAAGCTTTGGAGTATTTAGATAAAAATCCATTACCGGATGTGGTGCTCGTTACTCCAACAAAACGTCACAGACACCCAAATGCCGCTAAAGTACTGCTAACTAAATTAGAAAGTGAACGTGAAGTTGATTTTGGTAAGCTCGATATAGCCTGGTTAGAGCGTTTAAATGCATTACTAGATTTACTTAAAGAAAGTGTAATAACCATCGCATTATTACTACTTACCTCAGTGACACTTATTATTGGTAACACCATTCGTTTGTCGATCATGGATAAAAAAGAAGAAATACAAGTAATGAAGCTAGTAGGCGCAACGAACACCTTTATACATGCCCCATTTTTGTGGACCGGTATTTGGTATGGTGTAATAGGTGGTTTGTTTGCCTTTATATGCGTAGGTTTGATGATGTGGTGGCTTTCAAGCGCAGTGAGCAGTGTGGCGGGGGTGTATCAAACAAGTTTTTCGTTAATAGGATTATCGCTTAATGAACTCGGCTTTTTAGTGTTACTAGCAACAAGCTTAGGATTTGTAGGATCGTACCTTTCTGTAAATCGATATATTAAAGAAATAGAACCCGATAAAGTATAAAAACCCCTGCAAACTATAAGTGAACCAACCCAGCTTGATATGCGTAACGTATCGGACTGGGTTGTACCTCCCGTTATTAAAACTGTCATATTTGTGTACTATCCTCCCATAAAGTAATGAGTTGTAAATAAGGTGATGCGGTTAGGTTAATTGGCTGCAATCCCTCAATTCATCACTTATTCAGTCGCTTGTAGTAGACTAAACACATACTAAAAACTGCTTGATTTATACTTTTAAAAAGTTTTAAATTGGGGTTAGCACTCTTAGAGAAAGAGTGCTAAGATAGTTTAAAATGTTTATCACCGAGGTGAAAAATGAGTAAAGATTTATACGCAATGGCACTTACAGTCGGACAACAAAGCGCAAGCATGGACGGTTACCTTCAAGCGGTAAGCACTATTCCTATGCTTAAAGTTGAACAAGAGCAAGAACTTGCTAAAAGACTTCAGGAAGAAGGTGATCTTAGTGCTGCCAAGCAACTCATTATGTCGCATTTACGCTTTGTAGCACATATTGCTAAAAGCTACTCGGGATACGGCTTACCACAAGCTGACCTTATTCAAGAAGGTAATATAGGCCTGATGAAAGCGGTTAAACGTTTTGACCCTACAGTGGGTGTACGTTTAGTGTCGTTTGCAGTGCATTGGATTAAAGCCGAAATTCACGAGTTTGTTCTTAAAAACTGGCGCATAGTTAAAGTTGCAACCACTAAAGCGCAACGTAAATTGTTTTTTAATCTTCGTAAAAACAAAAAGCGTTTAGGCTGGTTCAACCAAGCTGAGGTTAGCACTGTTGCTAGCGAGCTAGGTGTGAGTGAAAAAGAAGTACGTGAAATGGAATCGCGCATGAGCGGCCAAGACATGGGCTTTGACCTAACTGGTGACGACAACGACGATGCACCAACAAGTACATACTCTCCAGTACAGTATTTAACAGATGGCGCAGCAGACTTAGCTGACGACGTTGAACAAGAGCAGTGGAAAGAGCAAGCGCATACTCGTTTATTTAGCGCACTTAAAACACTAGATGAACGTTCACAAGATATTGTTAGCGCACGTTGGTTGTCTGATGATAAAGCAACCCTTCAGGAGCTTGCACAAAAGTATAGTGTATCTGCTGAGCGTGTTCGTCAGCTTGAAAAAACAGCGATGAAAAAGTTACAAAGCGCTATGAGCTGATATTGCTCAGCAGCAAATTTAAAAAGCCCTGCATGAAAATGCGGGGCTTTTTGCTTTTGAGTAGGTTGGTTTGAGCGAAGCGAAACCCAACGATAAAATATCTAATTAAGTAATACCGATATTCTGCATTATTGAATGGTTATACCAATCCGCAATAATACTTAATGATTTTACGGGGCTAAACGTGTCGCTACCTGCGTTAAAAAATTCTCATTTAGAGCAACTAAATAGCGAATTTTTTGCCTAGCTATTAACACGTTTTTCCGCCCTTAAAATAGACCACTTAATTAAGCGAATTGGTATTAGTTTATTATTCGGATATAGCATTATTTAAAGCTATATTACCTAGCACTCACTCCTTTTCCCTCAGCATGCGCTAACTGAATGTACTTACGTTCAACTAATTGCGAAACCGGTACGAGTTCAAAACCTTGCTTAGTTAGCTCTGGTAAGGCATAGCGTAAAAATTCGATGGTTTCAGGGTAGGGATGAGCAATTGCAATGGCAAAGCTATGGGAAATGGCTAATTGTTTTAACTCTTCAAGCCTTAGTTGCAGTTGTTCTGGTGTAGTTATATTGTCTAAAAACACTTGGCGACTAATATTAGCAACACCCAAAAAGTTAGCGGCATTTTGTGCTTGACTCAAATCGGTTGTGCGACTATCTAAAAAATATAAATGACGCTTTTTAAGTACTTCCATTGTCCACTTCATAGCTTGGCTTTTTTGCGTAAGCGCTGAGCCCATGTGGTTATTAACGCCTTTAACTTGCGGTAAACTAGCGAGAGCGGTTCCAAGAGTTTGCTGAAGCTGCTCTTTATTCATATTTAAAGTAAGCGCACCAGGCCCTAGTTCTTTACCGTTAAGTGCTTGCATAGGTACATGAAGCAATAACTCTTTATTTGATTGACTGGCAAGTGTTACAAAAATTTGCGAATAAGGGGTATGGGGCAAAATTGAATACGACAATTGCCCAGGTAAGGAAAGGAACTCTAAGTCCCGTTGATGATAGCCTATATCGTCTATCACTATTGCTATTTGCTTGGCGCTAATTGTTGCAGAGCTAAAACAAATAACTAATGTTAGCCATTTTATTATTTTCACGTTTATAGTTTTTATTATCTTTTTAGCTTTGTTTAACAGCTTATACAAGCTACTGCATGCTGAGTAATTGTTTTGCTTTAACCAACTGTAAATCGGTTAGATTACCAGTAAGTAATTGCGCATTATTGTTAGTGTGTTCATTTTTTATTATAACGGCTTTATTACTTTGTGAAAGGTTTGTTTGATTAACCGCCACATCCGGGGTTATTCCTATTCCATCAATCGATTTACCTAACGGTGTGAAGTATTTCGCTGTGGTGAGCTTTAATGCGGTATTGCCATCACCGAGTGGAATGAGTGATTGTACAGAGCCTTTCCCAAAAGATTGGCTGCCAACAATGGTTGCTCGGTTATTATCTTTAAGTGCTGCTGCAAGTATTTCGGCTGCAGAGGCAGAATTTTCGTTTATAAGCACAACTATGGGCGCATTTTTTAGAATGTCTCCACGCTTTGCATAAAATGCTTGGTTAGCATCGTAAAAACGTCCTTTAGTCGTCACTATAGTGCCACTTTGTAAAAATAGGTCTGATACAGCCACTGCGCTTTGTAATGCCCCCCCTGGGTTATCACGTAAATCAATTACTAAGCCTTTAAGTGGGTAGCCAAAATGGCTTTGCAGGGCGGCAACTTGTAGTGCAACTTCATGTAATGTGTGGTTAGAAAAGTTATTGATAGCTATGTAGCCAGTTCCAAAATCTAAAAGTTCGCTTGTTACACTTTCGAGGTTTATTTGGCGACGTGTAACATGAAAAGTGAGTGGGTTTTTATTGTTATCGCGATTTACAATTATATCTATATTCGAAAATTTACTGTCTCTTATTAGTGTTGCTACTTCGTCGATAGTACGGTTTTGGGCTGCGTTGTTGTTTACACTTACAATAATATCGCCTGGTAAAATACCTGCCGCTTTTGCGGGCGAATTATTAACCACGTTAACAATAGTCATATTCTCGTCTATGTTCTTAACTTCTATACCAATACCTGTGTAACGACCATTTGTGTTATCAAATAATGAGGCTAATTCATACTCATTTAAGTACTTAGAATAGGAGTCAAGTTTTGAATATAAACGCTCAAACTGCTGGTTGTTATATTTAATATGGTGGCTATTTTGTAAGGTGAGATCTTCAACGTAATAGGTATGAATGTTAAAGAGTATTTCGTCTATTTGTTGTCTTTTCAGATCTTTAATTGAGCTTGCTAGTGTATTACTAGTAAAGGTAATTAGGGTTAGTAATACAAGTAAGTACAGGCTTATATAAAAGCCTGCACTTTTTTTATTAACGGTATTTATTGTGTGTTTTTTAGTTGTCATCAGCTGCTCCAAGGCGGTGCAGCGATTTATCTAATTAAATACGTTTGCACCATTTTACAGGATTTACTGCGCGTCCTTTGTGGCGTATTTCAAAGTATAGACCAGAACTTGCCTGTCCGCCGCTTTGGCCTACTAAAGCGAGGGTTTCGCCTTCACGTACCATATCCCCTACATCTCTTAGTAGCGTTTGAGCGTGGCCATATAGGCTCATAAAACCTTCACCATGGTCTACAACAATTACCCATCCATAACCTTTTAGCCAATCGGCAAATACAACTTGCCCGTTCTGCACGCTATTAATATTAGTGCCTTCTTTTGCACCAATTAATACGCCTTTCCAATCAATACCACCATGTTTACGTTGGCCGAATGTGTGCTCTAACTTGCCTTTGCTCGGCCAGTCTAATTTGCCCTTACTCTTATTTAGGCCAAGTAATTCTATTTTTTGTGTTTTTTCTTTTTCGAGCTCTTTAATCGTTGTTACTAAAGTCTGTTGGTTTTCTTTTAAATAATTTATCGAGCTTTTAGTGCTGTTGAGCTGAGCTTGTAAGTTTTTAAGATTAGCTTGGCGTTCACTTTGTGCATTAAGTAATGCAGTTTGGCGCCTTTTTTGTTCATCAAATAAAAGCTCTAGTTTTTCTTGTGTTTTAACGAGCTCTTCTTGGTTTTGTACTATTTGCTGTTGAAGATCTTTTAGATCTTCGATTTGTTCAATACGGGCTTTATTTAAGTAATTGTAATAGCTAAGTGTGCGCTCAAACTTGGCTGTGTCTTCTTGATTCAACAGCATTTTAGAGTAGTCGTCGCCACCGGCCATATAGGCACTTTTGAGTTGCGCGGCTAAAATTTTCTGAAACTGAGTGTGCTTTTTATCAAGCTCATCGGCTTTACTTTGTAACTCTTTTTGCTGTGTTTTGGTCTCTTTTACGGATTGCTCTGCCATGTTAAGTGCTTTAGCGTTTTTAGCTATATCGAGTTCATGGCTTTTTAGATTTTTTTGTAGCGACGCTATTTTTTTTCTTTGGGCGTTATATTCAGCTTGGCTTTGCTCAAGTGCATTTTGAACCTCTGATAAGTCTTTTTTAGTACGATCTTCATTAGCAACTGCAGATGCAGCCACTAATGAAGTTAGTATCAAACCGCACTTAATTAACCGGTTAATACGTTTGCTCATGTGTTATTTCAACATCATGATAGGCGTACCAGTCATTTCTTTTGGTTGCTCCATACCCATTAAGTGAAGCATTGTTGGGGCTACATCACTTAAGGCTTTACCTTGCATTGGCTCTGCATCGCGACCAACATAAATAAAATGCACTGGTTCGCTAGTGTGAGCAGTATGTGCTTGGCCTGTTTTGAGATCAGCCATTTGCTCAGCATTACCATGATCGGCTGTAATTAGTGCTTCACCACCAAACTCTTCTAGTGCATCAACAACACGTCCGATACAGCTATCTACAGCTTCACAAGCTTTAACAGCGGCTTCAAATACACCTGAGTGACCAACCATATCGCCATTAGGGTAGTTACAAATAATAGCATCGTATTTACCGCTTTTAATTGCTTCTACTAGTTTGTCGGTTAGCATTTCTGAGTTCATTTCAGGTTGTAGGTCGTAGGTTGCTACTTGCGGCGAAGGAATTAGCTCGCGTGTTTCACCTTTAAATTCGCTTTCACGTCCGCCACTAAAGAAAAATGTAACGTGTGCGTATTTTTCGGTTTCTGAAATACGAAGCTGTGTTTTATTATTTTTTTCAAACCATTCACCGAGTACGTTTATTAGTGGTGTAGGTCCAAATGCAACAGGTGCGTCTATATCGGCTGCATACTCTGTCATCATTACAAATGCGCTAAGCTCTGGCGTTCTTTTTTTAGTAAAACCATCAAATTCAGGCTCAACAAAAGCGCGGGTAATTTCGCGGGCTCTATCTGCTCTAAAGTTAGCAAAAATAACGGTGTCGCCATCGTTTATTGAAGCCGGAGTGGCACCTGTTGGCGTAATAGTCGTAGCTGCTACAAACTCGTCGTTTTCGTCGCGCTCGTACGCTGCAATAAGTGCTTCAACACCATTATCAAAGTTAAAGTCGCCTTCGGCGAGCGTCATTACGTTGTAAGCTTTTTCTACACGGTTCCAACGGTTGTCTCTGTCCATTGCGTAGTAACGGCCAATAAGTGATGCTAAACGTCCGCACTTAAGTTTACTAAATAACGCTTCAATTCGTTCGATTGATGCTTTTGCGCTACGTGGAGGTGTGTCACGGCCATCTAAAAATGCATGGAAATAGACTTCTTTAGCACCACGTTTTGCCGCCAGTTCGATACTTGCAACTATATGATCTTCGTGGCTATGCACACCACCTGGGCTTAAAAGACCCATTATGTGAACCGCTTTACCAGCACTTACTGCTTTGTCTATGTTTTCAACTAAGGCTGGGGTTGAATCAAACTCGCCATCGTTAATTGCTTTGGTGATACGGGTAAAATCTTGATACACAATGCGCCCTGCACCTAAGTTTACATGGCCAACTTCTGAGTTACCCATTTGACCATCAGGAAGACCAACATCTAAACCCGAAGCAGATATTAATGTGTGTGGGCGGGTGGCCCATAAGTTGTCTAATACAGGTGTGTTAGCTGCAAGAATAGCATTACTTTGCGTATCTTCGCGGTGTCCCCAACCGTCTAAAATCATTAATACCAGTGGTTTTTTATGCTCTGTCATAATAGCTCCTGAAAATTAGTATCTGTTGATGGATACTGTGCACCTAAAAAGGTTTATTAGCGTGGTTTTAGCATACCGTGTTTTTAAGCTAGGATCAGCATTGAAAACAAGATATTAAATATTTTTACTTATACCTTATTGACTAACATGAACTCTGCTTGAGATAGATTTATTATCCAGAGTTCTGTTAACTATATATGGGGGGCTTTATCGTTTTTTAAACGTCTCTAAGTGCTCCTAAACTCGCATTTTAGGTTGGTTTGGGTATACTTGCGTGGCTAAAGTACAAAATACTTAAAACATCACGTTTTAAAACATAATTTCATAGTGGAAGTAGAATGGATCAATATATTGAATTTATTACAAATCATCCCATTTTAAGCCTTGCTTGGGTTGGTATTGTTTTCCTTATTGTTAGTGGCTGGATAAAAAGTAAGCTTTCAGCTGTTCGTCAAATAAATCCCCAGCAGCTTACGTTACTTATTAACCGTGATGACGGTCAAGTAATCGATATACGTGCGCAAAAAGAGTTTAATGCAGGGCGTATTTCTGGTGCTGAGCACTTAAGCCCAGAGAATGCGAAAAAATCTGACTTTTCAAGCCTTGAAAAGTACAAGACTAAACCCATTATAGTTGTATGTACTACAGGTATGACTGCCCAAGGTACTGCAGCCGCTATGAGTAAAGCTGGTTTTGAACGAGTTTACTTATTAGCAGGTGGCATGGGTGCGTGGCAATCTGCCAGCTTACCAACTACAACAGGTCGCTAATCAGTTTAGCTAGGCCGATAGAGGATTTATTATGAGTAATGTTGTTTTATACACCAAGGCGTATTGTCCATTTTGTCAGCGTGCTCTTTCGCTTTTAAACAGCAAAGGCGTTGAATACACAAATTATGATATTGGTGTGCAGCCTGAGCTACGCGATGAAATGATTGCCAAAGCAGGTGGTGCAAGCACAGTACCGCAAATTTTTATTAATGATGAACATATCGGTGGCTGCGACGACATGATGGCTATTGAGGCGCAAGGCAAACTTGACGCTAAGCTAAACGCTTAATTTAATTATAATAACGAACAAGTTAGGAATAACAATGAACGAAGAAAATCAAAACGTAGCAGCTGCAGAAGCTGGCGCACAATTTACTATTCAACGCATTTACACTAAAGATGTATCGTTTGAAACGCCAAACTCTCCGGCCATCTTTCAAAAAGAATGGACGCCAGAAGTTAAGCTAGACCTAGATACACGCTCAAACAAGTTGGACGAAGGTGTATTTGAAGTTGTTTTAGCGCTAACTGTAACTGCATCTATTGGTGAAGAAACTGCGTTCTTATGTGAAATTCAACAGGCAGGTATTTTTACTATTGCTGAAGTTGAAGAAGTGCAACTTGCGCACATGCTAGGTGCATTTTGTCCTAACGTATTATTTCCATATGCACGTGAAGCTGTTTCAAACCTTGTTAATCGTGGTACGTTCCCACAGCTTAACCTTGCGCCAGTTAATTTTGATGCGTTATTTGCACAATACATGCAACAACGTACTGCGCAAGCTGACCAGGCTTCAGCAGACGCATAACTTATGAGTACAGCAACTACAGCTGTTACTGTATTAGGGGCGGGGTCTTACGGCACCGCCCTTGCTATTTGTTTAGCCCGAAATGGTCACCAGGTGACACTTTGGGGAAGAAATAGCGACGACGTTGCCACGCTTGCAGCTGAGCGGAAAAATCAACGTTACTTACCTGATGCTCCTTTCCCAGATACTCTTACTCTTGAAGCTAACTTACAACATGCCGTTGCTAGCAGTGCTATTGTACTTGTTGTTGTGCCAAGCCATGCTTTTGGCGACACGCTTGCGCAGATAAAACCTGCATTGCAAGAGGGTGCTAAAGTAGCGTGGGCAACTAAAGGGCTTGAGCCTAATACTGGACGTTTGTTACAAGAAGTTGCTTTGCAAGAATTGGGTGATGACATTCCACTTGCGGTACTTTCTGGTCCTACGTTTGCAAAAGAAATGGCGATGGGTTCACCTACAGCTATTTCTGTGTCTTCTACGTCGCCTGAATTTGCTCAGCAGCTCGCTGATTTACTTCATTGTGGTCGCTCATTCCGTGTGTATAACAATGATGATTTTATTGGTATACAGCTCGGTGGTGCGGTTAAGAATGTAATTGCCATTGGTGCCGGTATTTCGGACGGTGTTGGTTTTGGCGCTAATGCGCGTACCGCGCTTATAACCCGAGGCCTTGCAGAGCTTACTCGTTTAGGTTGCGCTCTTGGTGCTAAGCCAGAAACCTTTATGGGAATGGCAGGCCTTGGCGATTTAATACTAACGTGTACAGATAACCAATCACGTAATCGTCGATTTGGTTTAGCACTAGGTAAAGGCGAAAGCGTCGATGCTGCTATTGAGTCAATTGGTCAAGTAGTTGAAGGCTTTAGAAACACCAAAGAAGTGTATTTATTAGCGCAACGTAGCGGTGTTGAAATGCCGATTACCGAGCAAATTTATAAAGTGCTTTATGAAAATAAAGATATGAAAGAAGCTGCAATGGCGCTATTAGGCCGAGAGCAACGTTCTGAGTAGTTTTATAAGCGTTACTAAAACTAAAAAACCGACGTTATGTCGGTTTTTTGTTGTTTGGTACAAGGTGTTTATTGCGCGTTAGGAAAACCCAACTGGCGCCACGACTCGTAAACAAACACGGCTACTGCGTTTGATAAGTTCATGCTGCGGCTATTGGCTTGCATAGGAATACGCACACGCTGCTCTTTTGGTAATGCTTGGATCATATCATCAGGTAGGCCACGGGTTTCAGGTCCAAATACTAAGCAGTCGCCGGCTTCGTAGTTAGCTTCATGATGGAATTGGCTACCTTTGGTTGTACATGCATATATTTTTTTTGGTTTACATTTTTCAAGGTAATCTTCAAATGAGGCATGGCGTTGAACATGACTAAATTCATGATAATCAAGTCCTGCACGTTTCACGCGCTTATCGTCCCACTCAAAACCTAGCGGCTCAATTAAATGTAATGCATAGCCGGTATTGGCACATAGGCGAATAATATTACCAGTGTTAGGCGGTATTTCAGGTTGGTATAAAACAATATCCAGCATAATGAGCCTTATAAAATAATCTGTAGTTTGACGAAGGGCAGTATACACGAAACCCTTTAAAAAAATGATATACTCACACTATTGAATACTCCTAATATCGGATTAAAACGTGCATAACCGTAGCTACGAATTTTGGGTTAAAACTTCCAGCATTGTTACCATGGTAATGGTTAGTTTAATGATTGGCGCAAAAACATGGGCGTGGCTGGCTTCAGGCTCGGCCTCAATGCTTGGCTCGTTAACTGATTCCTTAATGGATATTACTGCCACCGCCATGAGTTTTTTAGTGTTAGGTTACGCACTGCGCCCAGCAGATGATGACCATAGGTTTGGACACGGTAAAGCTGAAGCACTTGCTGGACTTGGGCAAGCTGCGTTTATTGCAGGATCAGGTTGTCTACTTGCTTTTCATGGTATTGAGCGGTTATTTAACCCTATACAACTAAGCCATTCATTATTAGGTGTGTGGGTAAGTATTTTTGCTATTGCGTGTACGCTGGTAATTGTATTTGTGCAAAATAAAGTAGTTAAATATACAGATTCAATTGCTATAAAAGCCGACTCAGTACATTACAAAGGCGATTTAATATTAAATGCGGCTGTGCTATTAGCTATTTTGTTAGCTTATTATGGTGTGTTGTATGCCGATCCTGTTTTTGCGATAGGTGTTGCTGGTTACTTACTTTATAACAGCTGGGATATTGCTCGTGATAGTGCCGATCATTTAATGGATAAAGAACTGCCAGACGATGAAAAGCAAAGCATATTTGATATAGCCAGAGCCCATGCTGATGTACATGGTGTGCATGATATTCGTACGCGCCAAGGCGGAAAAGTTAAGTTTATCCAAATGCACTTAGAGCTTGATGATCATTTAAGTTTGATTCGCGCACATAACGTAGCTGATGAAGTAGAGGCAATGCTTAGCGAACGCTTTGAGTCTGAGGTAGATATACTGATCCACCTAGACCCTTTGTCGGTACTTGTTAAGCCGTCACCGACTCACAAAACTGATACAAGCTCTTAAGCAATGGCTGACGTATTTCATCACGTTCAAAAAATAGCTCGTGTTTAGCGCCTTCAAAGCTTTTAAGCACGGTGTTTTCGTGCCTGTTTGCTAATTTATATTGGGCATTGTTATCAACCACTTCGTCGTTTTGTGCACTGGCAATATACAGTGGAATAGTCACGCTCAAGTTATCCACAGAAGTTATAAATGCAAACGTCGCATTTAGCCAGCCGTAAGTAACACCGCCGAGCTGTAGTAATGGCTCTTCTTGATATGTTTGCCTAAATAGCTCGTAACGCACTGGACTACTGGTTAATACATTTGTAGCAAATTCATCGGGTGTGTAATCGGTTTGACCTAGTGCGTAGTTGTCTTTTTGACCCAAAAGGGTCGCGGTACTTGCTATCAATTTAGCTAAAGGTTTTGGTGTGTTTTTTGTGTAAATATCAAGCATAGGCGCTGATAAAAACGCGCCACTAAAATTGTGTTCAAAATGCGCAAGGTAATCTAAAGCAATAGCGCCGCCCATTGAATGACTCACTAATACTTTTTTACCCGGCCAATAAGTATCGACAATTTGTTTATTAAATAAGTTTAGATCGGCACTGTAATCTTTAAATTCATTAACATGGCCTTTATGCTTATTTAGTAGATGGCGATAAGAGCGGCCTTGTCCTTGGTGGTCGGCTATGAATATGGCAAAATTATTATTATAAAGCTCCCATAACAGCTCTTTATATTTATCTAACCCTTCAAGGCGTCCCGAGCTTATTACAATGGCAGTTTTAGCTTTATCAGGTATGGCATAAGCATAAAATAATTGCCCGTTAGGCGTATCTAAATAAGCTTTAATTAGCGTGTTTTTATAAAAGTTATTAATTGTTATTTGATTACTTTTAAGCTCACGCTCACTACTATAAAACATGCTTTACTCTTTTATTAATGGCAAGGTTATATTAGCACACAAGCCACCTAGTTCTTTATTTGATAATACTAGACTGCCACCATGCGCAGTAATAGCATTTTTAGCAATCGCCAGCCCTAAACCCGTACCACCACTTACGCGATCCCGCGCATCTGATTGCCTAAAAAAGGGCTCACAAAGCTTGCCCAGTTGCTCATTTGGCACACCAGAGCCATCATCACATATTTCTATATAAATGGCATCTGTGTGCTTTAGAGTAATGCTAATAGTCTTATTTGCGTATTTAATAGCGTTGCGTAATAGGTTTTCAAGTGCGCTGGCAATAAGGCCTTCGTCGCAATTAATATTTACGTCTACAGTGCCCACTATATTTAGCTGCTTATTATTTTGTTTTGCTTCAAACTGCGCATCGTTAATAACGTGATCTACAATTATTTGTAATGATTGTTTTTGCAGTGAAAGCGCTTGGCTTTTTGCTTCTAAGCGAGAAACTTGCAGCACGTCGGCAATCATCTTATCAAGTTGGTTTGCTTCTTTTTCTATGCGTAATAAATAGGATTGGCTAGCGTCGTTAGCTTGCATTTGCGCAAGACCGGTAGCCATTTTTAAACGCGTAAGGGGCGAGCGTAACTCATGTGATATGTCGGCTAATAAGCGTTTTTGTGAACTAATTAAAAGCTCTAGCTGATTGGCCATGCTGTTAAAGTCTCGCCCAAGTATTCCCAGCTCATCTTTTCGGTTTACAGAAATGTCGGCTCTTGCGCTTAGGTTGCCCGCTGATAGTTTAATAGCTGCTTTTTTAAGACTATTTATAGGGGCTATTAAGTTACGGCTAAATACAAAGCTTAAAATAAGAGAGGCAACAATTGCGATGACTATTTTCATCCAATTAGGCATAAGCTTAAAGCGCATTAATAGCGGCGGTTGATGGTTAATATCTATTTCATAAAGATAAAAACTCCCTTCAGGCACGTTTATGTTAACAGGGCCGAAGGCTTGATATTTTTCAGTAAAAATAATTTGTGGTGACATATTTTGAGTAAAGTTTAATAAACTTAAGTCGATGCTCTCTGGCACCTCTTTACTACTAAGGGAGTCTTCGCTTTGAGCTGCGCTTAAGTATAAAAGTTTACGCTTTGATAGGCGAGGGTGTACTAATACATCGCTTAGGCTGCGCTTATGTTTAATAGCAGTGCGCTCAATACTTTTGGCGGTATATATTAAGTTTTTTTTCATAGGGCCATAAAGCGGCTTGTTAGTTACCGCGTTAATAGCGGTAATGTTACTTAAAAATACAAGCGCTGCTACGGTGCCGATTATAGTTAACCAAAACCAAATAAATATTTTAAAAAATAGGTAGTGCCCAGGGTGCTTTAACCAAGCAAAGTAAGTGCTTTTATTCGCCTTGGATAAAGACATAACCTGTACCTCGCATTGTTTTAATTCGCTCGCCTGTAATATGCTCCGCAATTTTTTTACGGATATTACTTACATGCATATCGATAGAGCGATCAAAAGAAGCTAAACGCCTGCCTAGCACTTCTTCGCTAATTTGCTCTTTACTAACAACTTCGCCTGCATTTTTACACAATAGCGTGAGTATTTCGTACTCTGTACCGGTAAGGGTTAGTGTAGAGCTGTCTATTGAGGCCTCTCGCGCTGCAAGGTTAACAGTAATACCATTAACGAGTAACTTACTTGTTGTAGCTGCATTTAAGCTATTAATGTGCTCTATACGGCGTGTTATCGCTTTTACGCGGGCTAGTAATTCACGATGATTAAAAGGCTTTGGAATATAATCGTCAGCGCCTAGCTCTAAACCAAAAATACGGTCAAAGTCTTCACCTTTTGCAGTAAGCATTATTACAGGGGTGAGCTTTGTTTGCCTAAGTTGTTTGAGTACTTCAAAGCCATCAAGCGTTGGTAGCATTACATCAAGCAGTATAAGTGCGTAGTCGTTTGCTTGTGCTAGTTTAAGGCCCTGCTCACCGTCGTGTACGCTTTGTATTTCAAAGCCTTGAGCAGTTAAATATTCACTTAATAGCTCACAAAGGCCCGTATCGTCATCAATCATTAATAGTTTCATTTACAAACCCTTAGAGTTGTTTATAGCGTTATTTTACCCGCTAAATAGTGCAAAGGTGAATCTTTACACAACCTTTACACTGCTTTGCGTTACTTTGCGTTGAGTTAGGTATAGTTAACTCACTGGCGTATACCCAGTCAGCCTCAAGATACAGAATTCAGCGTTTCACAGCAGCTGGCTATCAAGGCGTGACTTTGCAAGAATGGCATTCCCTTTTAAAAAGTCACAACACCGAGAGCTAGTTGCTGTGAAACGCCCAAAGGGTTGGTTTTAAAACGATTTATTCTGCGTTATCGATTTTAACAAGGGAGCAACCATTGGTTACAATCAATGCCTTGCCTAAATAGTTTTTAATTCCAACTGAAACTCGTTTCTTGCGGTTGATTGGGTATGTTAGCCACAACCAACCCAATATTAAGGTAATGATTATGACTAAAGTAAACACACTTTCAAAATTAGTACTTATCTGTGGCTTAGCAACAGCAACGCTTGGTGCTGGTAGCGTGTTAGCTAAAGGCGACGGACATAAGCAAGGCCATTCTCAAGCTCGTTTTTTACTTTCTGAGCGCGGCGTTGAAAAATTAAACCTAACAGATGAGCAGCAAACTAAGCTAAAGGCTATTTTTGAAGCGCAAAAAACACAAATGAAAGCACTGCGTGGCGATGATATAGAAGCCCGTAAAGCGATGCGTGAAGCGCACAAAGCAAAAATGGATGCATTACTTTCTGCTGCAACATTTGACGAAAATGCAGCAAAAGAGTTATTAAATGAACGTCATGCAAAAGGTGAGCAATTTGGTTTAATTGAACTAAAAACACAACACCAAGTAATGCAAGTGCTTAACGCTGAGCAAAAAGAGAAGTTTGCTAAAATGCAAAAGCGTATGAATAAAAAGCACCGTAAACAAAAAAGTTAATTTTACTTTTTTGTAAATACTAAAAAACCAGCGTAATGCTGGTTTTCGTATTTAGGGCATTATGAAGATAAATTATTTAAAAAAGTCATCTTCATTTTTAGCCATCATTGCCTCAATATCTTCAATCATGTCTTGGCTAAACTCTTCAGCCGAGGTGATTGGTGCAGAAATTTTATTATTTTCGAACGACCATTCACCTAAATCAATTAGTTGGCAGCGCTTGGAGCAAAAAGGGCGAAATGGGCTTTGCTCTGACCATTCAACTTTAGTTTTACAGGTTGGGCAGTTTACAACAGTAGGCATAAATTACTCTCTACAAATTTTTGGTGCATTTTACATTACTTAGATATGAGTCTCTAGGTATAAGTAAGGCTTTGGGTTTAGTGTTCAGAACCTTGTCACTTTTACTATGGACCTTTAAAAATTAGTCACGCGATTAATTTCAGCAAGGGATGTAAGACCATCGGCTGCTTTGCGTAAACCCGATAAACGTAAATTATTAAATCCGGCTTTAAGTGATACATCTGCTATTTCAAGCGAGTTACCACCGCGCATAATAATTTGGGCAATTTCAGGGGTAATTTGCATTACTTCGTAAATACCCACTCGGCCTTTATAACCATCGGTACAGCTATCACACCCTTTAGGTGTATATAATGTCATTTCTTCAATTTGCTCGGAACTAAACCCCTGGCGAGTCAGTTCTTCACTCGGAAGTTGTTCCGGCGTTTTACATTTAGGGCACAAGCGACGTGCTAAGCGTTGGGCTATGATTAAGCTGATCGAACTTGCTACGTTATAAGCCGGCACACCCATATTTAATAAACGGGTGATTGTTTCCGGTGCTGAGTTTGTATGCAATGTTGATAAAACCAAGTGACCTGTTTGCGCCGCTTTTATTGATATTTCTGCGGTTTCTAGGTCACGTATTTCACCTACCATAACTACATCAGGATCTTGACGTAAAAATGCACGCAATGCGTTGGCAAAAGTCATATCGGCTTTAATATTAATTTGTACTTGGTTTACACCTTCAAGGTTAATCTCAACCGGATCTTCCGCAGTACTAATATTACGCTCAGGCTGGTTTAATATATTTAAACCTGTGTATAGCGATACTGTTTTACCAGAACCCGTTGGCCCTGTTACAAGTATCATCCCTTGAGGCTGGGCAAGCGCATCCATATACAATTTTTTCTGCTCAGGCTCATAGCCTAATACATCAATGCCTAACATAGCGCTTGATGAATCAAGGATACGCATTACTATTTTTTCACCCCACAAGGTAGGCATGGTACTTACACGAAAGTCGATACTTTTGCGTTCAGTAATTTTTAGTTTTATACGGCCATCCTGTGGTTTGCGTTTTTCGGCAATATCGAGTCGCGACATTACTTTAATACGCGCAGAAAGCTTGGTTGCTAATGTATTAGGTGGGCTTGCCACTTCATGCAAAATGCCATCAATACGAAAGCGAATACGGTACTTGTGCTCATACGGTTCAAAGTGTAAATCAGAGGCGCCTTTTTTAATGGCATCCATTAAAATTTTGTTAATGTAAACGATGATAGGCGCATCATCTTTATCGTCATCTTGTGGAGCTGTATCTCTTTGGCTTTCTGAGTCTAAATCAGCAAATTCTTGAAACTCGTCATCAGTTAAATTTAAGCTGCCAGTGGCATCTAGCAACTGCTCAATTTTGTTATCGAGTTGAATATAATCAACAACAACAATTTCACATGAGAGACCGGTACTAAATTCAAAGTTTTCGAATGCGCCGTAATCTGTTGGGTCTGATGCTGCTATATAAACTTTTCGATCTTTTTGAACAAGCGGCAAAATGTGATGTTTACGTATGAGTTTTTCTTTTACGAGATCGGCCGGGATTTTTGTAAGATCATAGTCTTTTAAATCAAAATAAGGTACGCGAAACAAATCAATACATTGTTCAGCTAAATCTTTACTATCGATTTTTCCACATTTAGAAATAAGCTCAGCTGTTGAGGCAAATTCATTTTGTTTGTTTTTAACCGTGTCGGCATCAATGCGGCCAAGGGTTATAAATTTTCTCAATAACGGTGAGTTAATATTCATTGCGCACCTGTTTTATTCCTTCAATAGTTAGCAATTTATCAGAAAAAAGAAGGTGATTACATCACCTTTCATTCTTTGTTGTGATTTTACTAACTAAAATACGAGTTTGTGTGAGTTAGGACAGTGTTAATGTGAGTTAGTTTTGTTGTGTAATGCATATTGTAGGTACTTTTTATGAAGATCAACAAGTTCTATATGCACTAGGTTTAAACTACGGTCGTTATTTAAAATATCATTCGCTTTTTGCTGTTTATCGGCACGTGACATTTGCGAGGCAATAATACTTTTAACTTGCTCAATACTTGTGTTGTCGCGTTTTGCTGTACGTGCTATTTGTACAGAGGTTGGTACATCAATAAGTAGGGTGTGGGCGCAATATTTATCAAGGTTGTTTTCAAACAATAAAGGCGCTACTAAAACAACATAAGGGCTAGTTGCATTATTTAAATCGGTTAGTATTTTTATCCGTATAAGAGGGTGCAGCAACGTATTAAGCCATTCTTTGTCATTGTTGTTAGTAAATATTTTTGCACGCAATTCTGCTCTATTTAATGTGCCATCAGGCAATAAAATATGTTCACCGAAGTGTTGGGTAATCGCTTTTAGCCCTTTGCTATTTGGGAGTACTACTTCACGCGCAATTATATCGGCATCAACTATTGTAATACCAAGCTTTTCAAACATGTTACTGACGGCCGTTTTACCACAGCCAATACCGCCTGTTAAACCTAATACCCAGCTGTTTACTTTAGTAATTTGCTCACTCATTTTAATAACCAATTAAATTAAAATAAGTGCCTTGAATTTGGTTGCCCCAAAGCATTGCAATCCAGCCAGCTATCGCTAAATAAGGCCCAAAAGGGATAGGAGTCGCTTTGTCTTTACCTTGAATACTCAACAGTGCAATACCTATTATGGCACCTACTACGCTCGAAAGCAGAATAATTGTAAGTAATGACTGCCAGCCAAGCAAAGCACCAAACACGGCAAGTAATTTAAAATCGCCATAGCCCATGCCTTCTTTACCGGTAAGCAATTTAAATAACCAAAATACGCTCCACAAACTTAAATAGCCGCAAGCGGCGCCAATAATGGCATCGGTTGGTGTAATTGTGTAACCCATTACCGAGGCAATAAGTGCAAGCCATACAAGCGGAAGTGTAAGTTGATCTGGCAGTAACATATGGTCAATATCAATAAAGGTTAGCGCTACTAAAATCCACGTTACAAAAATATATAAAAGGGCTTGCTCGGTCGCACCAAAGCTATAGGCAACAGTTAAACTTAATAGGGTAGTAATTAGCTCTACAGCAGGGTATCGGGCCGAAATAGGATTACTGCAACTTGCGCATTTACCTTTTAATATTAACCAACTAATAATAGGAATATTTTGCCAAGGTTTAATGGCAGTTTTACATTTAGGGCAGGTAGAGTTGGGTTTTACTAAATTAAAAGGCTTATTGATATTGGCTTGTTTAGATTTATTCCCTGTAAGCTCATCTTCTAGCAGTATACGGCATTCGCTTTGCCACTCACGCTGCATCATCAGTGGTAAGCGATAAATAACCACATTTAAAAAACTACCAATACATAAACTAATTAAGCCAATAGTGGTTAAATAAAACCACAATTGGCTTTGCATTACTTCAATAATACTTTGCATTTGTTTACCTAAAACTAAAATTTTTTAATAATACCAATTAACAGCGCGATGTAAAATCGCGACTACGCGGTTTATACCACGGCACCGTAGCAGCGGGTTTACCCCGCGACTGTTACCATTATTGCGCGATGTAAAATCGTAATTAAAAACGCGATATAAAATCGCGACTACGCGGTTTATACCAAGGTAGCTTAGCCGCGTGTTTACCCCGCGACGGTTGCTATTACTGCGTGATTGTTACAATTATTGCGCGATGTAAAATCGCGACTACGTGTGTTTTTAAATAGGTGTTTATATTTTTAAAGGTATTAAATAACTGAACCCAATTGGAAAATAGGTAAGTACATCGCAACAATCAAGCCACCAACAAGTACACCTAGTACGGCCATAATAAGTGGCTCAAGTAGGCTTGAAAGGCCATCAACAGCATCATCAACTTCTTGCTCGTAAATAGTCGCTACTTTTGCGAGCATGCCATCTAGCGAGCCAGACTCCTCACCAATCGCAACCATTTGTATTACCATATCAGGGAATATTTTAGAGTTACGCATTGCCCAGTTCATTTGATTACCAGAGCTCACTTCAACTTTTATATCTAAAATAGCGTAACGATAAACAGCATTACCTGAAGCGCCTGCAGCAGAGTCAAGTGCATCAACCAGAGGCACACCTGCAGCAAAAGTGGTCGAAAGAGTTCGTGCATAGCGAGCAACTGCTGCTTTATTTAAAATCATGCCTATAACTGGGAGTTTAAGTATAGCTCGGTCGGTTGCATCTCTGAGTTTTAAACTTCTAAGCTTGGCTTCTTTAAAAGCGTATCCAAAAGCTACAATAGCGATTAGTATCATCCACCAATATGCTTGCATAAAGTCTGATATGCCAATAACAAACAAAGTGAATGCAGGAAGCTCTGCCCCAAAACCTGCAAATATATCTTGAAACTGCGGCACTACAAATATTAATAATATGGAGGTAACAATACCAGCAATAACTAATACCGAAATAGGGTAAAACATTGCTTTTTTAATTTTTGACTTTAGTGCTTCAGATTTTTCTTTATAAAGAGCAACACGATCAAATATTTTATCCAGCGCACCAGATTGCTCACCAGAGGCCACTAAGTCACAATATAAGTCATCAAAATAACGAGGATGTTTGCGTAGTGCATCAGATAAAGTGCCACCGGCTTTCACTTCATCACCGACGGTTTCCATTAGCTTAGTAACGCTTTTATTAGTCGAGCCAGAGCCAATCATTTCAATGGACTGAATTAACGGCACGCCCGCCATCAGCATAGTGGCTATCTGCCGGGTAACTAAAGCTATATCTTTGGCTGTAATTTTTTTAACACTTTGAATGCCGAACAGTGGTTTTGCCTTACGTTTTACTTTAGACGGGGTGATATTTTGCTTACGTAACTGCGCTTTAACAAGAGCGATGCTTGCTGCAGTCATTTCACCTTCCAGTTTTTTACCACGCGCACTAACTCCCACCCATTGAAAGGTATCAAATCCTTTTTGTTTTTCTTTTGCCATTAGGAGTCTCTCTGAGTAGCATTTAATTCAATTTTCAGGACAATAGCATAATAATATTTAACTTATGTTAGCAAGTAATGTTGTAACTGTATCGATTTGAAACTTGCCATTATAAAACTCAATGCGCTTTCTGTAATATAGAAATATCTAACAATAAGTTTAATTATTTATGTAGGGTTTAAAAGGCGCAATGGTAATTAAATTTAAAAAAGCGCCCTTGGGCGCTTTAAACTATGTATCAACGAGAGTTAGCCTGCTTTTGCTTTTGCTGTTGCAGGGCAACCTTTAGGTGCTAAATCAACATCAGTAACATCAGCAATAGCGCAGCTCCAAGCGCCCTCTGCACTTCGAGTCAGAGTGATTGTCGCGCCTGTAATTTGAGTTGGTGCATTTTGAATCGCGCACTGAATAGTAGAGGTGGTCACTGTGATAGCGCAGTTTTGAGTTTTACCGCCATCATCGGTTTTTAACTGTAAGCCAGTCGCTTTTCCAAGTGCTTCAGCAGTGGTTTCTCCATTATTCGAAGCTACTTCAAAACCTGTTTTACCAGCTGAAATTTCAGCTAAACCAGCTGTTAATTTTGATGTTGCTTGGTAGTTAGAATAAGCAGGCAATGCTACTGCAGCAAGAATACCTATAATTGCTACTACGATCATTAATTCAATTAGGGTGAAACCCTTTTGGTTCTGTTGTGTCATTGTTTTCATGTTTCCTCTCCTAAAGGATAATGTTGTGGTAAATAAGCGTTATTTAAGTAGCATTAGTGCTTAGCTTAATTTGTTTATTTAACCTGTTTACTTAATTTGTTTATTTAAACTGTTTACCTAAAGAAACAACTTTACTGTACAGCGTATTTTGGTTTGTATAAACAAGAACACGCTGTGAATTTAGTTATTAAAGTTACTGACGTTTAGCACTTTAATGCGTTATTCAATTACTTTTATATTTAGGTATAGCCGCAATCAACTTTTAATTACTTATACTGGTAGCTAAATAAGCACTTAGCTTTTTATGCCTGTTTACTGAACGCATTAATATTAAAGCAGCTAATTAGTGCTTTTATATTAATGGTACATTCATTTATAGTACAACAGCGTGAGTTTACCACTGCTTTTTACTTTTTAGTACATGGATTATATTTAAAAAAAGTATTTTATTTAACAAAATGCTAAAAAACAATCCTTTCGGGTTATTTAATGCTTTATAGTATCTATTGTCAATGAATTAGCGCAGTTTAAATTTAAAATCTGCGTTATTATTAATCAAATCGCATTGATAAATCGATTGATTGTAAGTTTTTTGTTAACGCCCCGCTCGATATAAAGTCTACCCCAGCTTGTGAGAAAGTTTTAAGCGTTTGTAAGGTCATATTGCCCGAAACTTCAAGTTTTGCGCGTTTGTTAGTAACCACTACAGCTTGCTTAATTTGCTCTACGTTAAAGTTGTCGAGCATTATAATATCGGCACCCGCATCAAGCGCTTGTTTTAGATCAACAAGTGATTCAACTTCTACTTCTATTGGTTTGTTTGGTTGGTTTTGTTTAGCTTGCGCTATTGCTTTGTTTATACCGCCACACGCCGCTATGTGATTTTCTTTTATTAAAAACGCGTCGTATAAACCAATACGGTGGTTTGCACCGCCGCCACATTTAACGGCGTATTTTTGTAAAATGCGTAAACCAGGTATGGTTTTACGAGTATCGAGTAGTTGGGTTTTTGTACCCGCTAGTTCTTTTACATAATGGGCTGTGGTAGTAGCAGTACCCGAAAGTGTTTGTACAAAGTTAAGTGCTGTACGCTCGGCAGTTAAAATAGCGCGAGCCGAGCCTGTTGCTGTAAATAAAGTACTGTTAGCTGTAACTGCATCGCCATCGTTTACTAGTACATTTACTACAACACTAGGGTCTACTTGCTTAAATACTTCAATAATTAGGTCTTTACCACAAAATATGCAGTCTTCGCGGGTAATTACTTTAGCGCTTGCTTGCTCATTTTTGGGGATCAATTGCGCGGTAATATCGCCTTCTTGCGCGGTTTTATAATTTAAATCTTCGTCAAGTGCAAGAGTGACTAGTTGAGTAATGAGGGAGTGCGAAATAGACATAGAATGCTCATAAGCGTTAATAAATTAAACAAATTTTACTATGTTTATAAAAGAAAGAGAAGCGATTGCCTTTTCACCAATATAAAGATAAGCGCGTATAGTAAATTAGTATCTACGTGTGGGTTTGTATTATCTGTAGGTGAGGTTTTATACCTCGCTTTTAATTTCGAAAGTTACGTTACATGGGCGGATGTAAATTCGCACCTACGGGTGGGTTTGAATTATTTGTATGTGAGGTTTTATACCTCGCTTGTTACTATCATTTTTTTAATAAATCCTTTAGCATCAGTACTATGTATCTCTTGGTGTTTATATAATAAACGTATCATGAAAATAGATTTAAATGGTGTTTTAAGTACGGTAACGCAGCGGCCTTGTTCGCATTTTGATGAACGCCCTGATGAGGCTGATATTTCTTTATTGGTTATTCACAATATATCATTGCCAGCTGGGCAGTTTGGCACCCCTTTTGTTGATGGGTTATTTATGGGGTGCATTGACTGCAATGCTCACTCGAGTTTTAGTGACTTAAAGAATTTACGTGTATCGGCCCATTGCTTTATAAAGCGCACCGGTGAGGTTATACAATACGTGCCTTTTGAAAAGCGTGCTTGGCATGCAGGGCAGTCTGAGTTTGAGGGCGTATCTGCTTGTAATAACTTTAGCATTGGCATTGAGCTTGAAGGTACCGACACCGCACCATATTCTTTAGAACAGTACAAAACATTAACTATAATTAGTAAATCTATAATGCAACGCTATCCAAAAATTACCCCTTCGCGTATTGTTGGGCATTGCGATATTGCTCCAGGGCGTAAAACCGATCCTGGTAGTAGCTTTAATTGGCCATTGTTTTTTAATATGCTTGAACAGCTAAGTTAAGAGAGTTATTCCCATGATTTTAGTTTCTATAATAATTGCATTAATACTAGAGCGCTTAGGAGCTCGGTCTAACTACTGGCAGATAAGTTATTACGCAAATGGTTATTTAAATCGCTCTAATAAATTACTTGGTGATAAGGGCTTATTTAGCTCAGCACCGGGCTTTTTAATTTGGCTTTTACTCCCAGTGATTGCGGTGGCACTAATTTATTGTTTGTCAGATTTTGTATTGTGGCAGCTGGGCATTAATATCGCGGTGCTTTTGGTTTGCTTTGGTTGTGCTAAGCAGCGTGCTTTATATAAGTCGTACTTAAATGCGTTAACGCGAGATGACGGTACTGCTGCATCTTTATATGCGTTGCAAATAGGTCAAAAGCGTACTGATGATCAAGATGGTGGTGAAACCTTTGGGCAAACATTGGCTTGGGTGAACTTTAGATTTTACTGCGCGGTTATTTTTTGGTTTGTTGTTTTAGGCGCGCCAGGTGCGGTTTTATATGCACTGGTGCGTACTGTAGCTGATTTAGTACGAGAAGATCATAAAGTAATATTTGCTAAGCGTTTTAAACTTACACATAAACTATTGTTTTGGCTCGACTGGTTACCTGCACGTATTACCAGCTTTGGTTATTTAGTAATAGGTAACTTTAATAAAGGCACGAGCTGTTGGTTACGTTACGTACTTAACTTTAAATCTCCAAACCGAGAAGTAGTAACATGTACTGCACTTGCTGCAGAGCAAGTTGAAAAGCGTTATTACGGCTGTACCTACGAAGCCACTTGTATGATTAAGCTTGTTAAGCGCAATGTATTATTTTACTTAGTACTTATAGCGCTACTTACATTATTTGGCGGACTATCGTAGTCGCGATTTTATATCGCGCATTGTGTTTTCGGTTGGGCGATTAGTTGCCAAATGTCGCGGGGTAAACCCATTGCTACGATTGCGTAGTCGCGATTTTATATCGCGCATCGTGTTTTTTGGTTAGGAGATTAGTTGCCAAATGTCGCGGGGTAAACCCGCTGCTACGAGTTTAGATAAATACTATCCCAATATGGGTAGTCTGCAATATTTTCTATTAAATTTGCACGCAAAGGGTTTGCGACTATGTATCTAGCGCATCTATTTAAGTCTTCGGTATTTCTTATTAAGTGATCATAAAACCCTTTTTGCCAAAGCTTTTGTCTGCCAAATTGTCTATACACCGTGGCTGAGCGTCCTTTGAAGCTTCTAATTACCTCGCTTAATGTTGCGCTATCGGATAATTGTAGTAACCAATGAATATGGTTTGGCATTATCACGAAAGTATTTGATTTAATTAGTTGCTCTCTTTCTAATCCCCTCATTTCATTGATAATAGCTCTATTAATTATTAAGCTTGTGAATAGGTTGTTTCGCTCATGACAAACCAGTGTAATAGCATAATATTGGTTTGCTTTTGATGCTCTTCCCTTTCGTAATAAATATGAACGATGCATAACATACCCGTATTTTAGCAATCACAGACCCACGAATTTAAAGCATATGCAATTTTTATAAATTTGCGTAGTCGCGATTTTACATCGCGCATTGTGTTTTACGTTTAGGTAATTACTTGCACAATAGTCGCGGGGTAAACCCGCTGCTACGAT
>NZ_WTKZ01000054.1:0-27647 GCF_011378805.1 Pseudoalteromonas sp. Z9A6 | reverse complement strand
CATTTAGGATTAGATGAAGCGATACTAGCGAAACGTCATCAGGTAAATGGGATGGCGAAATTACAGAATCCAAGTCGTTGGTCAGGAAAGTCTCGAGATTGGACGATGATCAATGAAGTAAATTTAAATCCAGAGAAAAAAGAAGCAATGCGGGCGGCATAAAATTTAATTTGATGCGACAACTAACTTGAGAAACTCCGGTTTAGAGGCGCTGCGTTTTTAACGTGAGCAAGCTTTACATATCCAAAACATCTACTTTTCTCCTGTGGCGATGGGCAATGAATCACTTGCACCCCACTCACTCCACGAACCATCATAAACGCTTAAATTACTGTAACCACATTCGGTAGCAAATAACGCTAAAACACACGCTGTAATACCTGATCCACAGCTAAACTGTAACTGCCGCGCATCACCGATTACGTCACTAAATATCGCTTTAATTTCGGCAAGTGGTTTAGCTTCACCTTTATTAAGTAAATCCATAAAAGGCAACGAGCGACTATTTGGGATATGCCCGCTACGCATGCCTTTTCGGGGTTCACTTTCTTCGCCTGTAAAACGCTTATAAGCACGTGCATCTAGCAATACAGTGCTGGGCTCATCTATTTCGTTAAGCACTTGTTGGCTATTGATAAAATACGCAGAATTATAGCTTGCCGTAAAATCACCTTTACCTAACGATTTGCTATAACCTTGCTGTGTGGCGTAACCGCTCTCTAACCACTTTTTAAGGCCACCACTGAGTACTTTTACGTTGTGGTGCCCCATAGCTTTAAACATCCACCACGCCCTTGCTGCGCTAAATAAACCGCCATCTTCGTATACAACTATAAATGAATCGTTATTTACACCTGCATTTTGCATTACGTGGGTAAACTGCTGCTCGCTGCATACCGTACTTGGTAAGGGGTTTGATCTATCGGCCAACTCGTTTTTTATGTCAAAACGTTTAGCGTTGGGCAGCATTGCTTGCGGCGAATAAGTCCCCAAAACACCTGGGCGCAGCATACCTGCATCAAATATCACTAATGCAGGGTTGTGGAGTTGCTCGTGTAATTGCTGACAGCTAATTAGGTTTTTCACTACGATTCCTTATCACCATGATATTTAGCAAACTCATCATTACCCGTAAAACGCGCTTCAATCGCTTTAATGTGTTTATCTTCAGTGTGTTTCCAAACGCCAGGAATACAATATACATGTTCAATAAAGCTAAAAAACTTATCCTTTAATAATGTATTTGGTTGCCAGCCCTGCATTACTTCGTTCAGATTTGCTGCAAGCTGCTCTGCAGTGCTCGCATGCTTTACCAAACCCTCAATGTTGTAACAGGCTTGTCCAAGAGTTAAAACTCGTTTATTTAGCAGTAATGCTTCTAAGCCGACCGTTGAATTAATTGTTAATACAGCTTCTGCGCACTTAATCAAATCACTCGTTTGATTTCCATTAGCAAAGATTGCAATCGGATCTTTTTCATAAAGATGAGCGTAATGTTTATGCCATGACGGATGCTCTTTAAAAACCACTTTTAAACTTGGATCATTTAAGCTTTTGACGGCTTTAATCACCTCGTCGTAAAACATGTCCATAGAGTTTATCCACGGAGAAAAGCTAGCTAATTGAGTATCGTGAGGTACTTGAAAAGGCGCAAATATATAGCGTTCTGGCACATCGGCGCACTCAAATTCACAGCGCTTTTTATGATCAGCTCTTGGAATTAAATCCGGCGCAGAAAAGTTTAACTTATTTTGTGGGTCAAAATTTAGGTAAAAAGAAGGGTCACGGCTTAACGACGCATTATAGTTAATACCGCTAGGGTCCAAGCTACTTGTACCGGGTAGTAAACCATTTTCATAATAAAACTGCTTTACACCTAATGCTTTTGCAGCCATAGCGACAGTTGTATTTGGAAGTTTATTGCCGTTCCAAATGACAATGCATTCAGGATTAGTCTCGGTTAATAAGGCTAAATATTTAGCGTATCGTAATCGTTCAAATAAAACTAAACCAGCACTATAAACCGCAGTAATGATAGAATTATTCCAAGTTGTATTACGTGCTCTTTTACGTTTTAGCTGAGAGTTGACTACACCAGTAAAATTAACTTGGAACGCATCTTTTAAATATTTCACAGCAGAAAGCTTAGGCGCTCCCATGATGTGTAATTGGCAATTCATCGACAATTTTTTGATTATTTTTTTATAGTATTTTGCGTGTACATTTTTGCGAGAAATAAATAGATAAGCCATACAAGCTATATTTGCCAATTGTTGTTTTTATGAAATAATTCTATGTGGACAATGCAATCAAAGCAAGGTTCCCTTTACTTAATAATTACTTTGAAAGCTTTATAGTTACATTTTTATGATTTCATCACGAAGTGGCGCCATTCTAGAAAGAATATCGTTTTGTAAGCTATGGCTAACATCTTGCTCATTCATTGCATTTATAAGCAAATCAACAACATGATTAAAATCTTTCTCTGTAATATGCATACCAGTATGAATTGCCACCATAGAGTCGCCATCGTATGTACACGGGCCCTCTACTAACATGCACATATGATTAATAAATCCTTGGCGGAAATGCGCTATATTACTGTGTTCAAAGTAATGAATTATCTGCTCGTCATTGCCTATTTGATAGATAAAGCTATCAACAATTCTGCCTATCCCAGCTTTACCATCCAGCTTTTGATAAAGTGAGAGCTTAGTAGAATTTGCACACCCACTAAGCAACCCTAAACACATCAAAAAAATACCAACGCTTTTCATTACCAATACCCTGTTACCGATAAATACCAACCTGTTTGATCGTCAGCCCCTGCAATGCTTCCTAAATCAAGGTAAGCCGCAGTCACACTCACATGCTTGTTAGGCATCCACGCTACAAATAAGTCTTTCCAATCTTGTTCGCCTAAGTTTAAGTTATTTGATTTTTGACGATACTCAACACCTACGGCTATTTCGCGACTAAAAAATAGTGCTGTGCTGCCTTCAAATAATACTTTTCCACTAGTATTTTCTCCACCGTAACCAAGTAAACCAAGTTGATTAGCTTCACTGTATCGTGTAGTTACGTTCCAAAACCAGTTATAGCCAGCAATAGCCCCTAAATGTAATTTACTAGCAGCGAGGTAGTAGTCAGTACCGCTAGTCTCTTCTGCGCCTACAAGTGTTGCAATACTGCCATCATCCAGTGATTTATGCTGAATTCCTAAGCTAAGCTGTGGCCAATCACTGTAAACAATATCGCCGTACAAACGTATTTTAGCACCTGTAATTGATTGCTCTATTTCAGCATCAAGTGCTGGTACATCAAAGCGCTGTTGGGCATAACTAAGTTCAACACGATTAAATAAATTAAGTTGTGCACCACATACGTCAAGTGTGTAGTCGGTTACATCTGCGCGGCTACAAAAGCCATTTACCGAAAATTCATCATCACTTGCATACCCAGCAAGTTGTGCCCACGGTACAATCCCCCCGCCGCCACTGCCTTCAATTTGAGAAACTCCCGGCGTAGCTAGCAGTTTTCCATTGCTTGCAATGCTCGGCACACTAACTATTAAAAACAAACTTGCTAATAAGTATTTAATTTTTTGCATAGTATTCCTCCAGCCATTCTTCTAATAGTTCTGCTTTTAAAGGCCTACTTAAGTAATAGCCTTGTGCATGGTCGCACTGCATGCCTCTAAGTAAATTTAATGAGCCAAGCGTTTCAACCCCTTCAGCTACAACCGAGAAACCTAGCTGATGTCCCAACGTAATTGATGATTGCACTATAAATTGATCTTTTTGCGATTCATCAAGTTTTAGGATAAAGCACTTATCTAGCTTAAGCTCATCAATAGGCAGCATTTTTAATCTACCAAGTGATGTTTGCCCTACACCATAATCATCTAATGATATTTTAACGCCAATTGCCTTTAGGTTTTCGAGCGCTTTAATACCTTTTTCTTCGTTTTCGATCATATCGCGCTCAGTAAGCTCAATCGTGATCAGCTTAGAGTCTACTTTGTACTTTTTAAGCGTGCGAACTAATGCAGCATGAAAGCCTGGAAATGCTATATCTTGCGCAGATACATTTATTGCAGCCTGTAAGTTTATATTTTTAGACTGCCAATCAGCTACTTGTGCTACAACCGTATTAACAACCCACCCAGTAAGTTCAACAATAAGACCCGACTGCTCAGCTAAGTCGATAAACAGTTCAGGATTAACCCAGCTACCATCTTTTCGCTGCCAGCGAATAAGCGACTCAACTTTATCTATTTTTTGCGATTTTAAATGTAATTTTGGCTGATAAGTCATAAACAATTGACCATCGTCATCACTAATAGCCTGCTTTAATTCATCAAGCATTATTAAGCGATCTAAGTGCGCTTCGTCTTCGCCATTTTGATAGTAATGTATGCTCTCTTGTTTGTTTGCAGCACTTTCAACTGCAATTAGCACACGGCGCATTAAGTCATCACTTGCAATACCTTGTGTAGGATACTGCACAATGCCTGCACTAAAGCGTAAATTAATTTTTAGTTTTTGAATGGTGTAGCACGCTTGTAATTGTGCCATTAATCCAACAATACCGCTTTTGTGTTCACGCGCTGCAGCAGTCGGAAATACAGTTAAAAACTCATCGCCGCCAATACGGGCATGAAAGCCCCCTAACTCATCCGAAAACTCACTTATTCTGCAAGCAACGGCCTTTAGGCAGTCATCACCAATGCGCGGACCGAGCTTATCGTTTATGTGGCGAAGACCTTTTATGTCTATTGCAACGAGCGTGTACTCGGCTGATGAATCTAACTCATCATCAAGCACCTCAAGCATGGCTGAGCGGTTATAAAAGCCTGTTAAGGAGTCGTGTCTAGCTTGAAAGCTAATTTGTTGCTCGCGCTGATTAATATCATTACCCATGCTATCAAACGCTGCGACTAGCGTGTCTATTTCGGTACTTTGCCTTCGCCCTTTGAATTCAAATGCATAATTACCTTGTGCAAATTGCCTTGCTATTACAGCTAGTTGAGTAAGTGGCGTAGTTAAATTATTTGCAAATATGCTGCTTGTAATAACACCTACAAACATAGTTAAAATAGCCAAAATAATAAGTGTAAAAAGCAGTTTTTCGAAGTCACTATAACTTTGAGTTAAATCGGCGCTCAGTAAAATAATTATGGGATGGGTCAACAACGATGGTAAATCTATTTCTCGGTTACGATACACTAAATACTCACCAAAAAACCGCGATGTGGTTACGGTACTAAAATAGCTAACAGGTTCAAATTGCTCAGGACGATTAGCTAATGAGCTAATAACAATATCGTCAGCACTGCCTATAAAACTTACATCCATACCTGTTAAGCTTTTTAGTTCATGGGCTACATTGTCATCAATTTTAAAACCCACCAAACTATAGGCCACTGTACGTGGCGCTTTTACAGGTAATAAAATAACTTGATACAGCTCGTTATTAAGCACCACAAAGCTAGACTCTTCTGGCGCACTTAAAAGCTCTTCCATCAAGGGCTTTAAGTTGTGTGCAAAAACGTCTTCGTCAGTATTAGCGGAAATTAGCTTACCCGATAAATCAAGTAACAACATTAATTCGGCATCAATACGCTGACTGTGATTAAACAACACGCTGCTGATTGTACCTGCATCTCGCGTTGCTACAGCTTGCTTAAAACCAAAATCGGAGGTGAGTACTTTTGCAGCTGTTAACAGTAGGCTTTCTTTTGACTTTAAATATTGCTTATAAACGTTTTGCGCTACGGTAATATCTTGATTTACTTTTTCTTCTTGAAACTTACTCGTAGACCACCAAAAACTAAACAAGCTGACCATAGTGGTTAATAACACTAAGCCAACACATAAAATGGTTATGCGATTTCGTAAACTATTAGTCATTACCAGCCTTAAACTTACTACCAAAGGTATTTCTAGGTGCTGGAGTTGATGTGTTTACTGTTATCTGTAACTGTTTTTGAGAATTAATTGTTATCATTTTTTTATTCTCCAATGGTGCTGTTTGTAATGGATGCCATACACTCACTTGTGCAGGCAGTGTATTAATAGGCAAATTTACATAGCCTTTTTTATCTGTTTTATATACGAATTCGCTGTTAGCTACATAAATATAGCCAACCATAGAGTCATGTATATTACACCCCAAAACAACAACCCCTTGTTGCTCAAACGTAATGGGCTCTTTTGGTTGGCCTGAATATAATCTTAGTTGAAAAGGCTTAGCTTGTGAAAAAGAATAAACATGATGGCGAATATTATCGCTGTTAGGAAAGTTAACTTTTTGACCCTGTTGTACAACTAATAATTCGGGTAAAAACTGCTTATGGACTTGATCCATTATAGCAATGGGCAAATTTGATGGTGTGGCTTGTTTACCAGCAATATTTAGCTCAACCACAGCACCTGATAACTTTTGGCCGTGTTGATCTTCTATTACTAATTCAATATTCGCACTTAAAGCAAACTGACTAAAAAACAAACCTATAGCTAAAAAGTAATGACTTTTAGCAAACTTTTGCAATGCCCGTTCAAACATAACAATACCTAAACATTAATGTTAGGTTAAGTTAATTAGAGACGAGCACTAATTGCAAGAATTATAGCCCAGTAACTAAAAATAAAGATTTAGTTACTGGCTTTATTAGCACTTAAGTGCTGTTATTTAACAATTAATCCGTAATCGTTATCTAAAATAGTAATAACTTCTTGACGAGGATCTTCAGGGATCACTATATCTCTGCCAACAATTTTACTCGCTATGCCAACATAGGTATTTGACACTTCAAGCATTACTGATTCTGGTAAAATATAATCTTTAGCTAATTGCTCACGCTCACTCATGCGATCTTTATTTAATAATACGTCGCTCTCTGGCACATTATTAATAAGTAATTGGCGAAAGCCTTCTTTAGAATTTTCAACAATTTTACCGTCTTTGTAAGCAGCTTCATCCCAAATACGTGATGAATCAGGCGTGCCTACTTCATCAATATATATAAGCTGTTGCGCGCCATTTAAATCCTCTACATAACCAAACTCAAATTTAGTATCTACAAAAATTTGGTCAAGCTTCGCTAGTTCATCACTAATTAATTTAAAACCTTCAACTAACAGTTTTTCGTATTTGGTTACATCATCTGCCGATTTAAAGTTAAATACGTCTAAGTTATTAGTAATGTTAGCGCGAGTAATATTTACATCATCAACTGGCGGAATATCAGCAACGCCTTCAATAATACCTTTTGTTGATGGCGTAATTAAAACGTTATCAAGCTTTTGGTTCGCTTTTAAACCCTCTGGTAATTCAATACCACAAAAGTTACGTATGCCTTTAGCGTAATCGCGCCACATGCTACCCGTAATATATTGGCGAGCAATTGCCTCTACCTTTACTGTACTGGCTTTGCGTACAATCCACACATACGGATGCGGAATATCTACAATATGATTGCCCGCAAGACCCGCTTTATCAAATAACTTAAACCAATGGGCTGCCACTGAGTTTAGCGCTATACCTTTACCTGGTACGCCATTTAAACCGTTTTCGCCTTGCCAAATGCAATCAAATGCAGAAATTCGGTCTGAAATAACCATAATAGCAAGCTCAGTACCTGTCGGTACTTGGTAGCCTTTATCTTTAATTAATCGAGCGCTGTCTTCATCAGTTAACCAATAAACTGAACGAACTTTACCGCTGTGTACTTCACCTTTGGTACGAATGGGTAAATCATCGTTTACGTCTAAAACTTTATAGCTAGTCATGCTATCTCCGGGGTTAGGGATGCTCTTTGAGCAAAGTATGGTATGGGGTTATATGGGCTGTATAATAATCTAGCCAACCTCAAAGCTCAATCGGATGCTTAAAACAAATAAAGGCATATATTTATAAGCAAGTCGCAATGGGGTAAACTTAATGTGCTAACCAGCCTGAGGAGATAGCTTGAACTACTTAACTGCCACTAAAAATAAAAAATACTTAATGTATATTTCTCAGAATTATTCATACGCTATCTTGAGACCTTTGCAGGCGCAAATATTGGCACATGGTGGTGAAGTACGCTGGTTTTTAGCGGGTAGCGAAGTAAACCCCGATTTTTTAACCACAGACGAGCCACGTTTACATACCATAAAAGATGTAAAAAGCTGGGCTCCAAACATTACATTTATACCGGGTAATATAGTACCTAGCTTTATTCCAGGTAAAAAAGTAGCTGTATTTCATGGTTTTAATTCTGAAAAGCGCAGCTCTGAAGGTAATCGTGGTCATTTTACTATTCGTGGTTGTTACGATTTATATTGTACGCAAGGCCCAAATACAACAACCCGATTTAAAGAGCTAGCTAAGCAGCATGGTTTCTTTAAAGTAACTGAAACTGGCTGGCCAACACTCGATCCACTTTTTAGTAATACTTCAAATAACCCTTATGTAAGCGACGACCCTCGCCCTACTTTACTTATATGCTCTACTTTCTCACGAAAGCTATCACTTGCTCCTAAATTATATGAGCAAATAAAACATTTTAGTGAACAAGATAAGTGGCGTATTTTGATGCAGTTTCATCCTAAAATGCCTGCCGAATGGGTTAATAAATATAAAGCGCTGAGTAACGAAAATCTAACATTTATTGAAACCGATAACGTTTTGCCGTTACTGCAAGCTGCTGATGTTATGCTGTGCGATACATCGTCAGTTCTTTTAATGTTTTTACTACTACGTAAACCGGTAGTCACGTTTTGTAATCAAAAACCACTTCCTCATTTACTTGATATTACCGACGCAGATGAAGTAGAAGCAGCTATTGAACACGCGCTTACTAAACCTAGTGATTTAATGCAAAATATTGAAAGCTATTGCCAGGAACTTCATCCGTATACCGATGGCCAATCTAGCCAACGCGTATTAAATGCAGCTAATGAATTTTTACAAAGTAACGAAAAACTAAAACCCAAGCCATTAAATATAATAAGACAGCTAAAAATGCGTAAAGATCTAAACTACTGGGGTTGGTAATCGGATAATGATAAACCTGAAAAACGTAACTTTTAAGTGGCATAAAAGCGATAGCTCACCCACGCTCAACATAAAAGAGTTAGTTATAGAAAAAGGTGAGCATATTTTTTTACACGGTCCTAGTGGCTCAGGTAAATCGACCTTATTAGCTATTCTTGCTGGCATTAATACAGCCACCAGCGGTGAGGTATCAATTTTAGACCAAAACCTAACTACATTAAGCAATACCACCCGTGATGTTTTTAGAGCGGATCACATTGGCTACATTTTTCAAAACTTTAACCTGCTTCCTTATTTAACTCCTATTGAAAATATAACGCTTGGGTGTGAGTTTTCAAAAAGCCGAAAACAAACAATATTAAAGAAATCATCAAATAAAAACTCTGCCTTACAAAAAGAAGCGATACGGTTATTAAACGCTTTAGGGCTTACACCGCAGTATCACCATAAAGATGTAGCGACACTGAGTATTGGACAGCAACAGCGCGTTGCTGCCGCTCGCGCATTTATAGGCAGCCCTGAACTAATAATTGCCGATGAGCCCACATCTGCACTCGATACAAATAACCGTGAAAGCTTTATAAAGCTACTGTTTGAACAAGCAAAGTTATCTAATAGTACGCTGGTATTTGTGAGCCACGATGAAACACTAAAGCCATTATTTGACCGCTCCATTGACCTTATAAATTTGCAGGAGCAGGTATGATCATCGCTAAACTTGCTTACAAAAGCTTATTAAATCGCCGCGCAAGTGTACTGCTTACATTATTTACTATCGCAATTAGTGTAATGCTACTTTTGAGTATTGAACGTGTACGAATTGATGCTAAAAGTAGTTTTAGTAATACTATTTCGGGCACTGATTTAATTGTTGGTGCGCGTACCGGCGATATACAGTTGCTGCTTTCGTCAGTATTTAGAATTGGCCATACTAATAACGGCGTAAGTTGGAAAAGTTATGAATACATAACAAGTCAGCGAGGCGTAAAATGGAGCATACCTATAAGCCTAGGCGACAGCCATAAAGGCCAAGCGGTACTAGGCACAACACTTGATTACTTTAGCCATTATCGCTTTGCAAAAAAACAAAATTTAACCTTTAACAAAGGCCACCCTTTTGCCGCAATTAACGAAGTGGTGCTAGGTAGCGAAGTTGCAAATAAACTAGGCTACAAACTTAACGACTCTATTGTTATATCGCATGGTATGGGGAACACGAGTTTTCATCATCATGACGATAACCCATTTAAAGTCGTCGGCATTTTAAACCCAACAGGTACGCCAGTTGATAAAACGCTGCACATTCCTTTGGCTGCAATCGATTTAATTCACGGCGGTAAAGCGAGCCTTGAGCATGAGCATGAGCATGAGCATGAGCATGAGCATGAGCATGACGAACATAACAACCTAGTCGGTCACCCAAAGCAAATTACAGCATTTTTAATGGGATTTAATTCGCCTTTGTACACATTACAAATTAGGCGCAATATAAATCAATATAAGCCAGAAGCCCTGCTTGGCATTATGCCAACCGTAACACTTAAAGAGTTATGGGAAATGCTCGCCATAGTAGAAAAAATACTATTGCTATTCTCAGCTGTTGTCGTGTTAGTAAGCTTACTTGGCATGTTAACAACATTGCTTGCGAACCTGAGTCAGCGTCGTCGCGAACTTGCTATATTGCGCTCAGTAGGCGCTCGCCCTTGGCATTTATTTACACTTATAAGTATTGAGTCATTACTGACAACTTTACTTGGTTGCCTAGTAGGTAGTGCGCTTTATTACTTAGTTATTTTTTCAGCTGGCGGTTACTTACAAAGCCATGCTGGTATAAGCGTAAATATCACAATGCTCTCTTACTATGAACTGGGCTTAATCGGGGTTATTATGGCCGCAGGTTTTATTATTGGCTTAATACCCGCTACTCGCGCTTATTTTTATTCACTCAGCGATGGCATGAGTATAAAAGCATAATTTTTAGGTATTTTATGACATTTTTTAAAACAGCTTTTCAATACATTGCTGCTATTAGCTTATTATTTATAAGCGTAGCGAGCTATGCCAATCCACCAAAAGAAATTTTTTGGGAAGACTTAATTCCCAAAGGTCATATGCAAATAGACACTCAAGCACAAGCTAATCACGAAGGCAGCGATCAAAACTGGGTGCAACCCGATTTAGATGCTCCAGTGGTAAAAGCGCTTGATGGTCAATCGGTAAGTTTGCCAGGTTTTGTTGTGCCACTTGAGGGCGATAGCGAAGTCATTACTGAGTTTTTACTCGTGCCTTATTTTGGCGCCTGTATACACGTACCACCACCACCGCCAAATCAAATAGTCCATGTAACGATTAAAGGTGGTGTGCCTATAGATAGTCTATACGACGCAATCGTTGTAACCGGAATAATAAGCACAGAAACATGGTCGGGCGAAATAGCGCAGGTAGGATATAAAATGAAAGCAGTCGGTGTAGCACCGTTTGAGCTTTAAAATAAGGGGCCCGCTTTTAAAGCTGGCCCTTAAATCTCATTAAATTTAGAGTCGGTAAAATTCAAATAACTACTTTTGGCAATTTGAGCAAAAAATAGTACTGCGTTGCCCTAATCTAATTTCTTCTAATTCGTTTTCGCACGTCATACATGGCTTGCCTTTGCGCCCATATACTAATAACTCTTGAGCAAAATACCCAGGCTTACCATCACTTTGTGCAAAGTCTTTAAGCGTTGTACCACCTTGTGTAATAGCCGCTGCAAGCGTGTCTTTTATAATAGGGATAAGTGCTTGATAACGTTTGAGCGATACTTTTCCCGCTTCTCGCTTTGGATGTATACCCGCTTTAAATAATGATTCATTCGCGTAAATATTACCAACACCAACAACCACTGCGTTATCCATAATAAACTGCTTTACCGGTACTTTTTTATTGCGCGATTGTTCGTACACGCGTTTAGCAAAAAAATCATCGGTAAGCGGCTCAGGACCAAGCTTAGAGAGTAGCTTATGCACCTCACCGGGCTCTTGCCATAAGCAACAACCAAAACGACGAGGATCGTTTAAGCGCAGCGCTTTACCGTTGCCAAAAATAAATTCTACATGGTCGTGCTTTTTTAAAGGCTCACTTTTATCTACAACCCGCAAATTGCCCGACATACCTAAATGTAAAATAGTGCTCCCAAGCTCACAGTGTAAAAGTAAATATTTAGCTCGTCGCTCAATACTAGTAACAGTTAACCCTTCAAGTTGATACACATCATCGGGCACTGGCCAGCGCATACTGGCATTGTAAATATTTACCTTTTTAACAACTTGGTTTTGTACGTGGGGAGTGATGCCCATTCGGCTCACTTCTACCTCTGGTAATTCAGGCATTAATTAGACTCACTTTGTGAAAAATCAAAACTAGGAAATAACTGCTGAGCAGTTTTTAAATCGAGTGCGAGTATTCGCTGGCTTCTCTTTTCGAGTAAATAATATTGTCCATCGCCTTTGTAGAGCAAATAAACCCACGGCATACTTTCGCCAGCTAACTCAAATGTAGCAACGTATAAAGGCGCATTAGGATTAAAAACAACAGACTCATTAACCCCCATTAGCGCCGCGCTTTGCCATTGGTTAACTAAATCACTAAGCTGCTGCTCAGACGCTTTCCAAACGAGCGGTATATCTTTTTGTAGTGGTGTTGTACGCCAACTTGTTCCTATGCGCTCAATTTTTTGATCAACAAATTGCAGTGTCAGTACAAAACTTTGCTGAGGGAGTACAGCTTGTAACGCTGGTTTATCCTCACCTCCTAAAAATTGCTTATGCCAGCCATTTAAAAAGAAGATCATAATCAACATCGAAAATATTATAACGTTGTTCCAACCTTTACGGCCCAGTCGCATATAAATACACCTAGTAAATTCAAGATTTTAAAGTGTAACTAAAACTTAATTGCGCTGTCTATATGTTAAAGGCCGCAGACTTTGTTAGAATATCGGCAAATTTAAAGGAGTTCCGTCAATGTCTATGTATGTAGTGGGCCATAAAATCCCAGATTCAGATTCTATTTGTGGTGCAATTGCACTGGCTTATTTAAAAAACCAAATTGATGAGCCAGCAATTCCAACTCGTCTTGGTGAAGTTTCACCTGAAACTCAATTTATTCTTGATAGATTTGGTTTTGAAGCACCAGAGCTTAAGCTAAGCTACGCTGGTGAAGATGTGTATATTGTAGATCACACAGAAAAAACACAAGCACCTGATGATATCGACCAAGCTCGCGTTGTTGGTGTGGTAGATCACCATAAATTAGGTGACTTAACATCATCGACTCCGCTTGAATGTTGGATTCGTCCTGTTGGTTGTTCAAACACCATTATTAAAATGATGTATGACTTCTACAACGTAGAAATCCCTAAAGACATCGCTGGTATCATGATGTGTGCAATTTTAAGCGACACAGTTATATTTAAATCGCCAACATGTACCACAGCCGATATTAAATGTGTTGAAGCGCTAGCTGAAATTGCAGGCATCGAAGACTTTAAAGAGCTTGGTATGGATATGTTCCGCGTTAAATCTGCGGTAGAAGACACACCAGCACGTGATTTAGTAATGCGTGACTTTAAAGATTTCAACATGAACGGTAACCTAGTAGGCATTGGCCAGCTAGAAGTAATCGACCTTGCTGTTTTTGACGATATTAAAGCAGACCTTGCAGCCGATATTGCTAAGCTAAAAGTTGAGGGCAACCGCCACTCTGTATTTTTACTGCTTACCGATATAATGAAAGAAGGCTCAGAAATGCTAATTGTATCTGACGATGCAAACTTAGTTGAGCAGGCTTACGGTGTAAAACCAGAGAATGATAAAGTATGGTTAGATGGTGTACTGAGCCGTAAAAAGCAAGTAGTACCACCACTACAAGATGCATTCACAAAAATCTAATGATACCAATTTTATTAAAAACATGATTATTTTATCGCATTAAATATGCTTACTCACTGCGTTAAAAATGATTCATATAGAACAACTATATGTCATAATTTTTGCCTTGTTATTGAGCTATTTTCTTAGCGCTATAATAAATCACTAATTTAATGCTATTGGTATAACGTTTTTTGATTTAAAAGCCTTGTTGGTTATGCCAACGAGGTTTTTTTATATCAATTCACTAATCATATTTTTAAAAACAAAAAACCCAGCCTAAGCTGGGTTTTTAAATTCTAAAAGAACTAAAATTACTTAATTTTAGCTTCTTTAAAAAGAACATGTTTACGAATCTTTGGATCAAACTTTTTGATTTCCATCTTCTCAGGCATGTTACGTTTGTTTTTGTCAGTAGTGTAGAAAAAACCAGTACCGGCAGTTGAAACTAAACGGATTTTATCGCGCATGATTCAGATCCTTAAACTTTAACGCCGCGAGCACGGATTTCTGTAAGAACCGTGTCGATGCCTTTTTTATCGATAATACGCATACCTTTAGTAGTAGTGCGTAATGTTACAAAACGTTTTTCACTTTCAACCCAAAAACGGTGTGTTTGTAGGTTAGGTAGGAAACGACGTCTAGTCGCGTTTCTCGCGTGTGAACGGTGATTACCAACCGCAGGACGCTTACCTGTAACTTGACATACTTTAGACATGTCTATATATCTCCAATAACTTCGCTCGAGCTTAATTTAATCTAAGGCCGTGTATTTCCGCCCTAGAGATAAATCGAAGGGCGCTCTTTATACAGCTTTTACAGGCAAAGATCAAACACTGATCTATCCAATCAGCTCATATATGTAAATTTGATAGCGGCTAATTATAAAGATCGAATGCCCTTAGGGAAAGTAAAAACTGCATTTAAATTAAACTAATTTGCCAAAACACGTTAAACAGCTCATTTTTAACACACTTCTGTATCTAACAAAGCTAAATCAAGCCTCGCTCGGCAAACGAAACACAGGTTTCTCCACCAACAATGATGTGATCGAGCACACTTATGTCGACCAATTGCAGTGCTTGCTGCAATTTATTAGTAATAAGTTTGTCTGCTTGGCTCGGTTCTGCAATACCACTTGGGTGATTATGCGCAAAAATAACGGCGGCTGCATTATTTTTAAGAGCAGCCTTAACCACTTCACGCGGATAAACGCTGGCAGAATTAATTGTGCCATAAAAAAGTATTTCGTCTTTTACTAATCTATTTTGGCTATCTAGGTATAACACCATAAATACTTCTTGTTGCAAGCCTCGCATTTGAATTGTTAGGTAATCGTAAACTGAGTTTGGCGAATTAAACACGGCGTCTCGTTGGCAACGCTCCTGCATATAACGCTGGCTTAGCTCTAACACAGCTTGTAGCTGAACATACTTAGCGGTCCCTAGACCCTTTTGAGAGCAAAATTCCTCAATGCTGGCATTAAACAAATTATGAAGTGTTTTATTCTCGTTTAATAAATGCTGAGCCAACTCAATTACATTCATTCCTGGTAACCCTGTTCGTAAAAATATGGCAAGAAGCTCTGCGTCAGTCAACGCCTTAGCCCCCTTTGCTATGAGCTTTTCACGAGGTCGAAGTGAGTTTGGTAGTGAAGTAAGTTGCATTATTCATCCTTGAGAGGCGAAAGTGTCTTATAAATGTAATGCAAATTTGAAATTTAGCCTGTTATTTCGAATTAAAAAACTTCGCTGTATGGGTAAAGATTTGTTATTTTAAGCCCAATATTTAATAAAAACTGATGAACATCCATGACTAACTTAACAAACAAAAAAATTGTACTAGGTATTACCGGCGGTATTGCAGCTTATAAATGTGCAGAACTCGTTAGGCGATTAAAAGACTCTGGTTGTGAAGTAAAAGTAGTTATGACTGAATCAGCTAAACACTTTATTACACCACTGACCATGCAAGCCGTTAGTGGAGAAACAGTCTCTGACTCATTACTAGACCCTTCTGCTGAAGCTTCAATGGGGCATATTGAATTTGCAAAATGGGCTGACTTAATTTTAGTTGCTCCAGCGACGTGTAATATTATTGCTAAAATGGCAGCCGGCATTGCTGACGACCTACTAACGACGTTACTGCTAGCAACGCCTGCAAAAGTCGCAGTTGCACCAGCCATGAACCAGCAAATGTATGCACACGCAGCAACACAAGCTAATTTAGCCACATTAAAAGCACGTAACGTACTTATTTGGGGCCCGGGTAAAGGTGAGCAAGCGTGTGGTGATATAGGCGCTGGACGCATGTTAGAGCCTCATGAGCTAGTTGCGCTATGTATAGCAGAAGAGCAACCGCAATTACTTGCAGGAAAAACAATTACAATAACAGCAGGCCCAACGCGTGAGCCTCTCGATCCGGTACGTTTTATATCAAATCACAGCTCTGGAAAAATGGGTTATGCACTGGCAGAAGCCGCTTTGCAATTCGGTGCTAAGGTTAATTTAATTTCGGGCCCTGTCACTATAAAAGCCCCTACTGGCGTAAACCTTATCAATATAGAAAGCGCTGAGGAGCTATTAACTGAGTCACTTACCTATGCACCACAATCTGATGCTTTTATAGGTTGCGCTGCTGTTGCGGATTATCGAGCTGCAAACATTGCGACTCAAAAAATGAAAAAGCAAGGCGACGAACTCACCCTTACGTTAACTAAAAACCCTGACGTAATTGCAGCTATTGCAAACCTTACACAAAACCGCCCCTATACGGTTGGATTTGCCGCCGAAACTCAAAATGTAGAAAGCTATGCTAAAGGTAAACTACAAAATAAAAATCTAGATATGATTTGCGCTAATGACGTATCAAAAAGTGGCTTAGGGTTTAATTCCGATCATAATGCTTTAACACTGTACTGGCACAATGAACAACTAGAATTACCAACAACAAGTAAAATAGAAATAGCTCGCAAGGTGATCGAACAGCTGGCTAAACATCTATAAAAAGGCTGGAAACAAACTGAATAAAACATTAACATACGCCAATCATTTGAACAAAAAATGACTAGGGTTCTTAACTGCGCCACTAAGAATAACTAATAAAAAGGAATGTTCATGCCTGCGACAAAAAGAAGTAATCGCAAAGAGCAAATACTGCAAGCACTCGCACAAATGTTAGAAACTAATTTAGGACAACGCATCACCACAGCAAAACTAGCTGCTGAGGTGGGTGTGTCTGAAGCCGCGCTATACCGTCATTTTCCGAGCAAGGCGCGTATGTTTGAGGGCTTAATTGAGTTTATTGAAGATACCCTTTTATCTCGTATAAATATTATTATTGAAAACGAAAAAGAAAGCCAAACGCGCATTTATAACATTCTATTATTACTTCTAACCTTTGCTGAAAAAAACCCAGGTATTACTCGTATTTTAACGGGCGATGCTCTGCAAGGTGAGCAGGAACGTTTACGCGAACGTGTACAAACCTTGTTTGAAAAACTAGAAACTCAGTTTAAACAAGTGCTTCGTGAGCGCAAATTACGTGAAGGTAAAAATTTTCAAAGTGATGAGCTTACACTTGCAAACTTTTTACTTGCCTACGTTGAAGGCAAAATGAATCAGTTTGTACGTAGCGACTTTAAAGCAAAACCAAGTGTTCAATTTGAAAAACAATGGCTTGAGCTACAAAAAATTTGGCTGTAATGTTTGCTAAATTAATAAATTAAATACTAAAAAACGACCTGCGGGTCGTTTTGTCGTATGTAGCTGCCATTTATCTGATCCGCTCGAATTATGAACCAAACTCGTTACAATGAAACAATGTCATAATACGAGAATCAATAATGAAAACAAAACTCACCTTATTAAGCACGGCACTCTTTGCCAGCTTAACTAGCACCGGCATACACGCCAAAGAATCGCTGCAATTTAAAGACGTATTTAGTTTTAAATCAGCTAAAAGCACGCAACTATCTGACAATGGTCAAGTACTCACTTTTAGTGCAACGCCGTATCGTGGAAATGCAACTGGTCAAGTTTACTCACTACAAAGCAATACACTCATCGCAGAAATAGAACGCGGCACTAAGCCTCATATTAATAAAGCCGCTAACTGGGTCGCTTTTACACAAGTACCTACCTTACTTGAAAAAGAAACAACCAAAAAAAAAGACACACTTAAAAACAATCTGGTACTCGTAAACACACAATCAGGTGCCCAACAAAGCTTTGCTGATGTAAAAGATTACACGTTATCTGATGACGGTATGTGGCTTGCTTATCGTTTAAATAAAAAAGACGATGACGCAAAAGTAGAAGATAAAACCGATAGCACTAAAAACGAAGAAGACAACGCCATCACGCCCGATAAAAAAGATAAGAGCTATGCGCTTGTTATCGTAAATTTATCTGATAAACGCACTCATACAATAGAAAACGTATTTAGCTACGCTATTAACTCAGCTAACAGCCAGCTATTAGTGAGTCAAAGTTACAGCGATGGTAATAACAACCAAATAGCGTTAATTGAGCTCAGTGACTTTAATAGCAGCGTATTAATTGATGAACCGGGCGTAATCGCAAATAAAATAGCGTGGCACCCCACTGACAATATTGCAGCGTTTACATTGGGTAACTATGTAAATGATGACACCCGCCGTCGAAACTACACTTTACAGCTATATAAAAACGAGAAGCTCTCAACTATAGATTCACCTAATAAAACATGGACGTTAGGTAAAACAGCTTCCCTTAAATGGTCAGAAAATGGCGAGCGCTTATATTTTGAAAACCATCCAAAATTAGCAGCTAAAGTAAAAGCCAAAGAATATACCGACGAAGCCTCACTATACGATTTTGACACCATTCGTGAACACAAAGGTCTTAATGTATGGCACAACAACGATGCGCAAATAAAACCACGTGAAGAGCAGCAATGGAACGAGGTTAATAAAAATCGCCATTACAGTGCGGTGTATCACTTTAACTCGCAAAAAGTTGCGCAACTTAGTACACCAAACATGCCTGAGGTTGCACTAAACCCTCAGCGAGATGTGTCTTTACTTGGCTCATCTAACATCCCCTACCTAGAAAAAATAATGTACGGCGGTTTTTTTGCTGATTACTTTGCAGTAAATATAAACACCGGTACACAAACTCCAATTATTAGTAACTACCCGTTTAAACCGAGCCTTGCACCTAATGGTGAGTTTGCAGCTTATTTTAGCGATAGCCAAATACAGTTAAAAGATTTAAAAAATAATAAAGTAACACCGCTTACAAAAGTGATTCAGGCAACCTTTGCTGATGATAAACACGACTACCCATCTGCTCAACCTGGTTATGGTTTTGCTGGTTGGATGACCGATAGCAGCCAAGTACTTGCTTATAGTAAATACGATATTTGGGCGTTTGATGTAAAAACGCAGCAAGCTAAACGCCTAACTAATGGTAAGCAAAGTAATACGCAGTACCGTGTTATTAAGCTTGATAAAACCCAAGTGGGCTTTAAAAAAGGCGATACATTACTTGTCTCTGCTATTAACTTACAAACTAAACAAAGCGAAGTTGCAAAGCTCGACTTAACCACTAACACAATAACTAAGGTGCTTAGCGATAATAAACGCTTTGATATGGTTAAAAAAGCCAAAAAGGCTGACAAGTACTTATTTACCTCGCAAACTTATAGCCAATTTCCTGATTACTACCAAACAGATTTTAGCTTTAGCGCACCAAAAAAAGTGACCACGCTAAACCCACAAATTAGTAATTTTGCCTGGGGCGAAAAGCCAGAACTAATAAGCTATAAAGGCTTTGACGGCGAAGATTTACAAGGCGTACTAATAAAACCAGCGGGATATAAAAAAGGCGATAAAGTACCTGTGGTTGTGTATTTTTATCGTTACATGAGTCAGCGCATGTTTGATTTTCCAAAAATGGAATTAAACCATCGCCCTAATTTCCCTATGTTTACCTCAAACGGTTATGCGGTATTTTTACCTGACATTCGTTTTGAAATAGGTCACCCGGGTAAATCGTCAACGCAAACCATGATAAACGCCACCCAAAAATTAATAGATTTAGGCATAGCCGACCCAGATAAAATAGGCTTACAAGGTCACTCTTGGGCAGGCTATCAAAGTGCGTTTATGATAACCCAAACAGATATGTTTAAAGCGGTTGTATCTGGCGCGCCAGTATCAAACATGACAAGTGCTTACAGTGGCATACGTTTAAAATCAGGTCTTGCTCGTCAGTTTCAATACGAAACAGGGCAAAGCCGTATAGGTAAAAACTTATTTGAAGCACCAGAACTTTACATAGAAAACTCACCGGTGTTTTTTTCAGATAAAGTAAATACCCCTATTTTAATTATGTTTGGCGATAAAGACGATGCAGTGCCTTGGCACGAAGGCGTGCAGTACTACTTAGCACTTCGCCGCGCTGGTAAAGATGCAACCTTTTTACAATACGAAGGTGAACCACACCACTTGAAAAAGTTTCCTAATCAGGTCGATTTTTCAGTACGTATGATGCAGTACTTTGATCATTACTTAAAAGGCAAACCAGCTGCAAAGTGGATGACACAAGGCGAAGCATTTATAGAGGAATAGATATAGCATTTATTCAGAGCTCTACGTAAGCGATAACGGCGAGCTCTGCGTCAATTAAATCAAGGCGAGGCATATTACATTTAAGTAATCAGTCACTACCTAGTCCTTCATACCTTTGAAAAATGCTGTAATGATCTTTAAACTTTTATAAACACCACCGTATATAAGCGTTTTAATCAAAGTAAAAAACTATAATAAAAGCCTAATATAAGTAATAATCACTAAATTCAGAGGTTAAAGAGTCGTTCATTATGCTAGGTTTTTGGTACAAAGAGTTTCCACAATACCCAAAAGACCATAAGGATTTTTGGCGTACTCGCTTAATAGCACACTCTTTACTAATAACTACATGTTACTTTTTAGTTTTAACACTCCTCAATCTTTTTTATTTTAAAAGCTATGACATTGCTTTAATTGATGCCTTAGGACTTACTATATCGTTAGGTATTTATACTTGGTTTAATAAAACAGCCAACGTAAATGCAGCAGCGTGGGCTGTTACCCTTATGGTCGTTAGCTTAATTATGATGTTTGTGGTTTCTGTAGGTGGGCATGCGCATTCTTTATTTTGGGCGACGTTAATCCCGCCTTTTAGCTTTTTTTTAGTTGGAAGAAACTGGGGAAGCCTATTTAGTGCAGTCGCCTTTACTATTTGTGCGTATCTTGTGTATTTACAACAACAGCAAACCGTAACAATTGGCTTAGGCTCTTTATTTAATCTTATAGAGGTAAGTCTTGCTCATATTTTAATTTTTAGATTTTACGAAAAAACACGGTTTTCGGCATACACTCGATTATCTATCCGTAACTTAGAAATTCAACACTTAGCAGAAACCGATAAGTTAACGGGGCTTTATAACAGGCAAAAATTTGATTTTGAATTATCACAGTTAATTGCTAAAAACGACGTTTTTAAAACCCCGCATTGCTTACTTATTTGCGATATAGACCACTTCAAAAATATAAACGATACCTACGGGCATTTAGTTGGCGATAACGTACTCACTGAGTTTTCTAAAATATTAAAAATGCGTATGGGAAATGATGCACTTATTGCGCGATGGGGCGGAGAAGAATTCACGATTATTTTATCGAACACCTCTTTAAATGATAGCGCTAAAAAAGCTGATGACCTGAGAAAATATATTGCCGAAAACACCATTACAAATATAGCATTTACTATAAGTATTGGGTTAGCAACGATACAAAAAGACGATACAGTGCTAAAACTATTGGAGCGGGCTGATACAGCGCTATATAAGGCTAAAAATAATGGACGCAATAAAGTATGTGTTAGCGATAACGATTCAACCGTTATCGCTCAATCAACTTACTTAAATGGGTCTATAGCCTAAGCTTAAGCGTACTGCCCACAAGCAAATCCACAGCTCCAAGCATACTGGAAATTGTAGCCCCCAAGCCAGCCCGTTACATCGGTTACTTCACCTATAAAATATAAGCCTTTAGCTTTTTTAGCTTCAAAGGTTTTTGAGCTCAACTCGTCGGTATCTACACCGCCCAATGTTACTTCTGCTGTTCTATAACCTTCTGTGCCATTGGGTTTAATTTGCCACGCATGAATGTAATTTACTAACTCATCTATTTGGGCATGTGTAAGCTGATTAATATTACAATCTGGTATCGCTTTGCTTTCATGCAGTATTTCTATAAAGCGTTTAGGTAAAATAGTCGAAAGGCTGTTTTTTAACGACTTTTGGGCTTGTGTTTCACGCCAATCAGCAAGTTGTTGCCTTAAATCAATTTCAGGTAGCAGGTTTATAGTGACAGCCTGCCCTGCTCGCCAAAATGAGCTTATTTGCAATATTGCAGGGCCCGATAACCCTCGGTGAGTAAAGAGGATATTTTCTTTAAATACGGTGCCGTCTTCGCTTGAAACTTCACATGGAATACTAATTCCCGAAAGCCCTTCAAAACGCTCTTTATCGTGCTGATGCAGAGTAAACGGCACAAGTGCAGCCATAGTTGGTAACACGCTTAAGCCAAACTGCTCTGCAATTTTATAACCTATTGGTGTAGCCCCTAGTTTTGGCATAGTTAAGCCACCTGATGCTATAACTAACGACTCACAGCTTAAGGTTTCTTGCTCTGTGGTAACGCTATAGCCGGTTTCGGTTTTTGATACGCTGATCACTTCACTGCGTAGTTTTATATTTACCCCGGCCCACTCACATTCGGTCAGTAAAATATCAACAATGTCTTGTGCATTGTTATCGCAAAAAAGCTGACCTAGTGTTTTATGGTGATACGCCAAGCCATGTCTGTCTACCAGCTCAATAAAGTCATGCTGTGTATAGCGACTTAAACATGATTTAACAAAATGAGCATTTGCGCATAAGTAGTTATCAGGGGTTGCGTTTTCATTTGTAAAATTGCAACGCCCACCACCACTTATTAAAATTTTACGACCTGGTTTTTTCCCCATATCAAGTACTGTAACGCTTCGGCCACGGTATCCAGCTTGCGCTGCACACATTAATCCTGCTGCTCCCGCACCTATTACAATTACATCTACTTGACTCATTATTTTACCCTACTAAGAAATTTTTCCGATTATAGCAAAGTTTGATAGCTAACAACGTAGCATTTAAATTATTAGCAATAACACAACAAAAACGCATCAGTAATAAGTCGGGAATAATTACCCGCACAAAAAACCAACCCTTTATGCTTATTTTTAATTTATATGACAACACTAAACAACGAGTAAACCGCTAAAAACCTGAGTTATAACTAAATGAAAGAGGTACATAATAAATTGATATTTTAACCCAGTTAACAGATCCTTTACTTTCGTTCCCACATCGTGATCTTACATCACGAAATAATAAATAAAAATCTAGGGATAATTATGACAACAAGTAAAACTTTTAAAAGATGCGCAATTGCAATTACAGTTAGTACGCTTTTTGCTGCAACATCTGGCATGGCTCAATCAGTTTCAAGTTCAATGGCTGAAACATCGGCTAAACTACAAAGCCAAGGCGGTTTCGAAACTCAGTTCATTATTAAATATAAAAATAATAACGAAATGGCGAGCCTCTCAACTGCAGACGCAAGCCCAGCTAGCATGAAAAAGCGCGCACAAAGCTTTGTTAAAAACTTCGCTTCTAAAAAAGGCAAAGTAAAAGCAAAATACGTTCGTGCAATGGCACTTAATAATCATCACGTAATGCGTGCTGATAAAAAATTAAGTGCGGCAGAAGCTCAAGAGTTTATGCAAGAAATGGTTGATTCTGGCAATGTGGAATACATTGAAGTGGATCAAATGTTAAAGCCGTTTTCAACTCCTAACGATCCACGTTTTGATGACCAATGGCACTACTACGAGCAAGCCGGTGGTTTAAACTTACCGACCGCATGGGATACCGCAACGGGTAGCGGTGTAGTTGTAGCTGTACTAGATACGGGCTACCGCCCTCATGCTGATTTAAACGCTAATATTTTACCGGGTTACGATATGATCTCTAACCTTTCGGTAGCTAATGACGGTGGTGGTCGCGATAGCGATGCACGTGATCCTGGTGATGCAGTTGCTGCGAATGAATGTGGCACTAACGGTGCACAAAACTCTAGCTGGCATGGCACGCACGTAGCCGGCACAGTTGCTGCTGTAACCAATAACGGTGAAGGTGTTGCGGGCGTAGCTTATAACGCAAAAGTAGTGCCTGTTCGTGTACTCGGTAAGTGTGGTGGTTTAACCTCTGATATTGCAGACGGTATTATTTGGGCATCTGGTGGAAGTGTTTCAGGTATTCCTGCTAACTCAAACCCTGCTGATGTAATTAATATGAGTTTAGGTGGCAGCGGTTCATGTAGCTCTACAACTCAAAATGCAATTAACACAGCACGTAGTAACGGCACTGTGGTAGTTATTGCTGCAGGTAACGATAACGATAACTCAGCAAACTACAACCCAGGTAACTGTAACGGTGTTGTAAACGTAGCCTCAGTGGGCCGTAATGGCGGCAGAGCTTATTACTCAAACTACGGTAGCAATATTGATGTTGCAGCACCAGGTGGCGCACAAAGCTTTGCAAACGACTCTGAAGGCGTTCTATCAACTTACAATTCAGGTTCGTCTACACCTTCAAGCGACAGCTATGGCTTTTCACAAGGTACATCAATGGCTGCGCCCCACGTAGCAGGTGTTGCGGCACTTATTAAGCAAGCAAAGCCAGATGCAACGCCTGACGAAATAGAAAGTATTTTAAAATCAACTACCCGTTCGTTCCCTGCGACATGTACTAGCTGTGGTACGGGTATTGTTGATGCTGCCGCAGCTGTTGCAGCAGCAAGTGGCGGCACTACTCCACCTACAGGTGGCGATAGCGAGCTTATTAATGGTGAAGCTAAAACAGGTTTAAGTGGGGCTGCAAATGCACAAGCATTTTACACGATGACAGTTCCAAGCGGTGCAACTAACGTAACATTCACTATGAGTGGTGGTACTGGCGATGCTGATTTATACGTACGTGCAGGCAGTAAACCTACAACTACTACCTATGATTGTCGTCCATATAAAGGCGGTAATAGTGAAGAGTGTTCTATTGATAACCCTACTGCGGGAACTTACCACGTAATGCTTAACGGCTACTCTGCGTATTCAGCTGTTAGCTTGGTAGGTAATATTACTGGTGGTTCATCATCGGGTGGCGGTTCAGGTACTCCACAAGCAGGCGGCGGCACTATAAGCGATGTGTCAGCCAATACTGGGCAGTGGAAACATTACACGTTAGATGTACCAGCTGGAATGAGTACGTTTACAGTAACAACATCGGGTGGCAGTGGCGATGCTGATTTATTTGTAAAATACGGTAGCCAACCAACAGCAAGCTCATACGATTGCCGCCCTTATAAAAATGGCAATGCAGAAACATGTACATTTACTAATCCACAAGCAGGTACTTGGCACTTAAGCGTTAACGCTTATAGCACTTTCTCTGGTTTAACGCTTAGCGGGCAATACCAACCGTAATTTAAAGTTTGAGCCTTTAATAAAAAAACCGATGTTGTTTCCAACATCGGTTTTTCAATAATAACTAGCTGATTAGTTAAAGCTAAAATCTACACTTTATTACTGTTATAGCTTCTCTAGTACTGATTCTGCGCGGCTTACAACAAACTCTTTGTCTTGTTCTACAAATAAACCAGTTACTAGCGCATTTTCAATAATCATAGCGTAACGCGTTGAACGTATACCACCAAAACTAGCAGTATCTTTATCAAGCCCTAACGATTTAGTGAAACTTCCATCGCCATCCCCAAGCATTGTAATTTCTTGCGCGTTTTGTGAGTCACCCCATGCTTTCATAACAAATGCATCATTAACAGATACACAGTAAATAGCATCAACACCTTTTGCTTTAATTTTATCAGCAAGGGTAATAAATTCAGGTAAATGGGCATTTGAACACGTTGGTGTAAACGCACCAGGTACTGCAAATAACACGACTTTTTTACCTTCAAACAATTCTTTATTTGTAAGAGATTGCATACCGTCGTCAGTTAATTGCGTTAACGTCACTGCTGGTAATTCTTGGCCTTGCTCAATCATGGTAATTCCTTGAAAAGATTAATACAGAATAAGTAACAATCGTACTACGTAGCCTACTACTAGGTATAAAAAGTACGGCTAACTTAGTAGCTCAAAATAGCCTACCATAGAACGAAGAATACGCGCTGTATTAAGGTAAATTCAAATCATTTATAAAACTTGAAAAATCATTACCTAGCTTTTCATCTCGCAGACTGTACTCAACAATTGCTTTTAAGTAGCCTAACTTATCTCCACAATCGTGAGAGCGACCACTCATATGAAATGCTTCAACGGTTTCTTGTGCCATTAATGCGTCAATAGAATCTGTAAGTTGTATTTCACCGCCAGCACCTACAGACGTTTTTGCAAGTAGAGGCCAAATATTCTTACTCAGTACATATCGCCCTACAACAGCTAGATTAGAAGGCGCTAAATCTGCATCAGGTTTTTCAACCATTGCTTTAATTGCAGCACTTTTACCTGGCATTAGATCAACACCGTTTATATCAGCAATACCATATTTACTAACGTCTTCTTTAGCTACCGGCTCAAGCATTATTTGGCTTGCTTGAGTTTCTTTAAAGCGTTTAATCATGGCCGCTAAGTTTTCAGTCTCTTGATCCGCAGTATAGGCATCAAGTATCACATCAGGCAGGAGCACAACAAAGTTGTTATCACCAACTATTGGTTTAGCGCATAAAATAGCATGTCCAAGCCCTTTAGCTTCACCTTGGCGTACACTCATAATAGTTACATCATTTGGACAAATAGAGCGAATTTCATCTAATAAAGCTCGTTTAACACGTTTTTCAAGAGTCGCTTCTAGTTCATAACTTGTATCAAAGTGGTTTTCGATTGCATTTTTAGAGCTATGCGTAACTAACACAATATCTTTAATACCAGCGGACACACATTCGCTGACAATATATTGAATTAGAGGCTTATCGACTATTGGGAGCATTTCTTTTGGGATAGCTTTTGTCATAGGGAGCATTCTCGTCCCTAAGCCAGCTACTGGAATTACAGCTTTCATATCTGTCCTTAGTGATTAAGTTTGTAAATAATATCAATTCGCTTAATTAAGTGATCTATTTTGAGGATCGAAAAACGTGTTGATAGCTAGGCAAAAAATTCGCTACTTAGTTGTTCTAAATGAGAATTTTTTAACACAGGTAGCGACACGTTTAGCCCCGCAAAATAATTAAGTATTATTGCGTATTGGTACAAACTAGCAGATACAAAATAGATACCAGCTGAATAAAGTTACCTCTTTTGAAGAAGTAAATTTGAAGCTGTTTATTAAACAGAGACTCTACATTTTTGGTTATTTAAAATGAGCAGGTAAGTTATAAAGTTTATTAATGATTTTGTTGTGAGGTAAGATTACATTAGCTAAACGAAAAAACCTGGGGTTGCTATAAATAACAAACCCAGACCAATAAATTTCTAACTAAAGGTCGCGTTACAAAACCTTTTTATAACCTAGATTCAAATTGTAAGTGCATAACTTGTTTTGGCTAGATTAAGT
>NZ_WTKZ01000053.1:26937-28066 GCF_011378805.1 Pseudoalteromonas sp. Z9A6 | reverse complement strand
AATCAGCTGCCTGATATATTCATTTCAGATGAGGCTGAATAGTTACAATACTTTTTAATAATTAAATAGGCGTTAAGCAAGTTGTAAAAGCCCACACTTGTTTAGCGCCTGCTTGTTTTAGTGCACTAGTAGCTGCGTTTAATGTTGCCCCTGTCGTCATCACATCATCAACAATAGCGACTGTTTTACCTGCCATGTCTTGTGTACAAATAAAGGCATTTTTTAAGTTTCTTATACGCTTTGCTTTGGATAGCTCCGACTGAGCTTGTGTTTTTTTATCGCGAATAAGAACATTACTTAGTGGGGCGTAATTAGCTAAACAGGGTTGCCATACTTGGCTTACCTGATTAAATCCGCGAGTAATAAAGCGGCTTTTATGAAGAGGTAAAATAATAAAGGTATCTGGCAAGTTAGGGCTTTGCTCAAAAAACTGCGTTAACTGTTTTTGTATAATTTGCTGCAATGCCTTTTTATAATGAATTTGATTATTAAATTTTAGCCTTTTAAGCCAATGCTCAAAGGGAGGTTGATAAAAAGCGCATGCAAATAATTTATCAAACTCGCAATTAGGAAACATCTCAATAATATCAGGTCGATGCAATAAACTCGTATGCTTACTAAAATCAAACAATGGTAAATCTTCAAGGCAATAATCACATAGCCCTAAAGAGGTCGTAATCGAGTTTTGACACTGCACGCAATAAGAGGGAAATAACCAATTTAAAACGGCTTGTTTCACTGACTCGCTCCTTGCATTGCAATCGCCTTTCTAAACGTTATGATGAGCCTAAGTTTGGTAAAGGTTAGGCAAATATGCAAAATGAGTTAGTGTTATTACATGGTTGGGGAATGAATCAGGGCGTATGGCAGTTAGTACAGTCAGAACTTGAGTTTTTATATTCAGGAAATGTACGTAGCCTTGACCTACCTGGGTTTGGTAATAGCCATGATTGCCCAAGCCCTTATACTTTGCATGATGCAGCAGAAATTTTAAGTAAGCAATTAAAGCCAAAGAGCATTTTAATGGGGTGGTCGTTAGGTGGATTATTTGCACTTTATATTGCTAAGCATTGGCCTGAAAAAGTATCTAAAGTTATTTTAATAGCATCGACTCCTTTTTTTTTTTTTT
>NZ_WTKZ01000053.1:0-26927 GCF_011378805.1 Pseudoalteromonas sp. Z9A6 | reverse complement strand
GCCTGAAAAAGTATCTAAAGTTATTTTAATAGCATCGACTCCTTTTTTTGCTGAGGCAGATAACTGGCCTGGAATAAAAGCGAATGTATTGGCGCAGTTTAAAGAGCAGTTAGTTAATCATCGAGAAAAAACAATAGAGCGCTTTTTAGCTATTCAAGCAATGGGTAGCGAGTCGGCGCGTGATGATATAAAGCAGCTTAAACAATTGCTAAATCAGTACAGCGCACCCCAAAGCGATGCCCTGAGTGCTGGTTTAGATATTTTACAAAATGACGATTTACGTGACTTATTTACTCATTGCCCAGTCCCTATTAGAGGAGTATTTGGCCGCCTTGATGCTTTAGTACCTTATAAAGCTATTAGCAAAATGTCAGCACTAAATACTGAGTTTGAATATGAAGTACTAGATAAAGCGTCCCATGCACCATTTATTTCTCATAAAAGTGAGTTTTTATCTGTCGTTAAATCAATGCTTTAAAATAGAGCTAAGAATAGCGCTGTTTAAAGCTTTATTTTGAGCAGAACCTGAGCGATAATTAAACAATGTTTATTTGGTGGAGGTTTTAATATGCCAATCGGATCAGTATTTAATAGTGGTATAGAAGGGTTTAACCGAGCTAGCCAAGGTATTGAAAAAGCCAGTGCTGAGATTAATCGTGCCAGTATAGAACAACAAGATGACGCGCAATTAGCGCAGCAACGTCAGCTTACGGCAGCACGCCCTGAAGAAGCGATTACTGCACCAGTAGCACAACCAGCTCGTGTTGATGAAGCGCTTGTTAACTTAAAAGTTGAAGAGTTTAATGCCAAGGCAAACACGCAATCAATTCAAACGGCCGATGATGTACTTGGCACGTTAATCGATATTAAAGTTTAGTATTATGAATATTGTCACGCCATTTCCGTCTATCAATATAAACACCGCAAATGTTTATACGGAAACCGCACGGCGTGACAACCAACTACGCGAAGTTATTCCGGCTCCCGCATCTAGTAGCGCAAGCAATACAGAAACCAAAGCGCAAAGTGATGCTGAAAAAGCAAAATTGCCAGGTAGTAGCGATGGTGCGACGTATAGCGCAACGGGAAAAATAGCAGACGAAAAGTCAGTTCAGCAGCGCGATGGAAACTCAGAAAATCCAGAGGGCACTGAGCAAGAAAGTGAAGCAATCGAGAAAGAAGAATCTGAGCAAGAAGAGCTGCAATTAGAACAAGAACAACAACAAATTACAGAGCTAAAAGCACGGGATACTGAAGTACGAATACACGAACAAGCACACGCTTCTGTAGGCGGGCAATATGCTGGCTCGCCAAGTTATGAGTATCAACGTGGCCCAGATGGTACTAACTACGCAGTTGGCGGAGAAGTACAAATAGATGTATCAGAAATTCCGGGTGACCCGCAAGCGACTATAGACAAAATGCAAACGGTACGCGCTGCCGCATTAGCGCCTGCAGAGCCTTCGGGAGCTGATCGCTCTATTGTTGCAGATGCTACGCAAAAGCTAGCAGCGGCTCAAGCTGAGCTTGCACAACCTGAAAAAGAAGACGACGAAGGCGCAAAAAGTAAACTTGAAGCGTCATTCTCTAGCGATGAAAGCAGCGATACAAAAACAGCTAAAAGTGACGAGCAAACACGTGATGCCGATGTTGAAGCACGGGCGGGGCGTATTGCTAACTTTTATCAAATGGCTACATCGCCAGCGAGCCAAAGTAGTTTTTCAGCGTTAAGTTAATAATTTAGCAAAACATAACCACAAAAAAACCGCTTACGCGGTTTTTTTCGTTTTAGCTTAGTTGTACAAGTATTATTTTTTTACTTTAGCATTAGCGAACGCATCGGCAAATGCATTGCCCATTAACGCATTACCGTTGTCACGTTTAGGCTTTGCAGCGCGAGGTTGCGAATTATTAGCACGTGCTTGTGGCTTTTGCGTAGCTGGAGCTGCTGACTTATTACTTGTGTCAATATCGTCATCTAAGCGCATAGTAAAGCTTATGCGTTTACGTGCAGCGTCTACTTCAACAACTTTAACCTTTACAATATCACCAGCTTTAACAACTTCACGCGGATCTGATATAAATTTATTCGTGATTGCTGAAATATGCACTAAACCATCTTGGTGAACACCTACATCAACAAACGCACCAAAATTAGCAACGTTTGAAACCACGCCTTCTAAAATCATACCTGGTTTTAGGTCACTAATTTTTTCAACACCGGCTTTAAACTCAGCTGTTTTAAATTCAGGTCGAGGATCTCGACCAGGTTTATCAAGCTCAGTAATAATGTCGGTAACGGTTGGTAAGCCAAACTTTTCGTCAGTGTAATCGTTAGCAGCAAGTTTAGTTAAAAAGTCGCTGTTACCAATTAGGTTACTGACATCTACGCTATTGCGTTCACAAATGCGTTTAACAACAGGATAAGCTTCAGGGTGTACTGATGAGTTATCTAGTGGATCGCTACCATTGTTAATACGTAAAAAACCAGCCGCTTGTTCAAATGCTTTTGGCCCTAAACGCTCAACCTTTTTAAGCTCACTACGTTTAGTAAATGTGCCGTTAGCATCGCGATAATTAACGATATTTTGCGCTAATGTTTTGTTTAAACCAGATACGCGTGTAAGTAAGGGTACCGAGGCCATGTTTAAATCTACGCCTACTGAGTTTACACAGTCTTCAACTACTGAAATAAGGCTCTGGCCTAATTGGCTTTGCGATACATCATGTTGGTATTGGCCAACACCAATTGATTTTGGCTCAATTTTAACAAGTTCAGCAAGAGGATCTTGAAGGCGGCGTGCAATAGAGACAGCCCCTCGTATAGAAACATCTAAATCTGGAAATTCATTAGCTGCAAATTCAGAAGCTGAGTAAACCGATGCACCTGCTTCGCTAACCATAATTTTACTAAGTTTAAGTTCGCTGTTTGCTTTGATAAGCTCTGCAACCAACTTATCTGATTCGCGTGATGCAGTACCGTTACCAATCGCAATTAGCTCAACTTTATGCTGACGGCAAAGTTGCTCTAACGTACGCACTGATTTATCCCAATGATTTTGTGGTGCATGAGGGAAAATAGTTTGTGTAGCTAGTAATTTACCTGTGCTATCAACAACGGCAATCTTACAGCCAGTACGAAGGCCTGGATCAAGACCTAAAGTAGTACGAGGGCCTGCAGGTGCAGCCATTAATAAATCTTTTAAGTTTTTAGCAAATACATCTATTGCACCGGCTTCTGCTTTTTCGCGCATTGCTGCAAAAAACTCATTCTCTAGGTGTAACCCTAGCTTAACTTTCCACGCCCATTGAACAACGTTTAATAACCAAGGACTTGCCGCTTTATATTTAATATCTAAACGGTAATGCTCAGCAATCATGTTTGCACATAATTGTGCTGAATTTTCTGCACTAGGCTCAGGGTTTATATTTAACTGAAGTACACCTTCATTTCGAGCTCTAAGCATTGCAAGCGCACGGTGAGAAGGTACTTTTTTAAGAAGTTCTTGATGCTCAAAGTAATCACGGTATTTTGCACCGGTTTGCTCTTGGCCTTTAATCACAGTACTTTCAATTGCGCCATTTTGGCTAATGTGGCTTCTAAATTTAGCAAGTAATTTTGCGTCTTCAGCAAAGCGTTCCATTAAGATGAATTTAGCGCCTTCAAGTACCGCTTTTGTATCTGCAAAACCTTTTTCAGCACTTACAAACTGTTCTGCTTGTTGCTCTGGGTCAAGGTTAGCATCTTTAAATAGTGCATCTGCAAGTGGCTCTAAACCAGCTTCAATTGCTATTTGGCCTTTAGTACGGCGCTTAGCTTTATAAGGTAGGTATAAATCTTCAAGTTCAGTTTTACTTTGTGCATTGGTTATATCGGCACTTAGCTCTGGCGTTAATTTATTTTGCGATTCGATGGTCGATAAAATAAAACTACGGCGCTCTTCTAGTTCACGTAAATACGATAAACGCTGCTCTAAAAGGCGTAATTGGGTGTCGTCTAGGCCGCCGGTAACTTCTTTTCTGTAGCGGGCAATAAAAGGAACAGTTGCGCCTTCATCAAGTAATTTTGTAGCTGCAACAACCTGTTGCTGCTGTGCGTTTAACTCACCGGCTAAACGTGCAGAGATATCGCTCATGCAAAAACCTTTTTATACAATAAAATAAGACCAGAAGCGTGTTACTGGCGCCGTTAATTGCTTGAATAATATCACAGGAGGTAGTAATGAAAAGCTCTTAAAGCAAGCTATTTTACTTGCTTTAAGATGGTTGGGTCGGGAGTAAATCAATTCAACTAAAAGAGCGCCCTAGTGAGGGTGCTCAATGTTTTCTAATACTTCACTGAAAGAGTGAGCAATAGGTGAGATATGTACAGGAATATGTAATGTTTTAGCTATTTGGCGAGCTGAAATTAAACCACAAATTTCGTTACTCGCTGTTGTAACTAATAAAAACATTGTGCCCTGATGCTCCATCGTTTGCAGCGCATCACCAATGCATGCGTAGCTTAAGCTTTGCATACTTACACCTGTAAGGCGGCTAACTGGTGTCATAATGTCACGTAAGCTTACTTCGCTTCGTTGCATATTTAAGCGCTCTGCAATAATAGTAATTTTAGAGCTTTGTAAATCGGCGCTAGAAACTAGACCAATTAATTTTTGGTGTTCGTCTGTTACTAAAACAAAGTCAGATTGTTGTGCACTTACTTGTTTAAGTGCATCTGTAATCGTTGTTCCATGCTCTGCACGAATAGGTGTTTTTTGAGTAAAGTTATTCACCATTTTTAGCGCTGGAGAAGATAAATCGATTAATGGTTGATCATCTGCAAATGTGCTAGCAATAACGCCATGAGAAATATTTTGGGTACGTAATTCTTTAAAGTTTGACATAGTAGTCACCTTAGTAGTTATAAAATTTAATTAAGTTGTAAAATAATGAATTAAATTAAATAGCTAGGTGGTCCGCGTTGGTATGCAGTGCTAAAAGGTCTGTTTAGATTAGTGCTCTTATAAAAAGAATCTACGACATTAGGAAGTGGTTGAGGCGACCTAAAGGTAATAGTGTTAACGTGAGAGTCCACGTCAAAATCGAGGTTTGCTTGGTCAGGAATATCACAAGTAATAAAGTGATTAGATAGTTTAGCGTTATCAAGGTTTACGTCAGTGTTGCTGGCATGCAGCGTCAAACTTACACTCATTAAAAGTGCAAACAATACGGCATTACTAAATATGCGCTGTACTATGTTTGACATAATCACGACCTTAATTAACTGCTTTCAAATTAAACAAATCAACTTGAATAATTCAGTTATAGCTTATTGCTTTAATTTACACAATCAAAAGTTAACATGATCTGAATCAAAACTTTTTATTTCTTTTTTTGGTAATCGATACTGTTTACATACCACTGCTTTTTTCCATGAGGAGTGGTCACTTCAAATTCGTCATCTACTTGTTTTTTAATCAACGCACGCGCCATAGGTGAGTCTATTGATATGTAATCTTTACGGTCGTAAATTTCATCAGGACCTACAATTCTGAACTTTTTAACTTCACCTTCTTCGTTTTCAATTTCAACCCATGCACCAAAAAATACTTTTCCATCTTGCACGGGAGAGTAGTCAATAATTTTTAAATCAGGTATGCGCTTGCGTAAGTAGCGTACCCGGCGGTCAATTTGGCGCAGCAATCGCTTGTTATACTGATATTATAACCCCACCCAAATATATACTAAAATCACTACTTTAATACTTGTTAGATGATAGAAAAGAGTTAGTATTAAGGAAAAGTAAATATACTATATAATAAAAAGTATGGCATACATCCAAAAAATAAACGTAAAGTATCATGATAAAGAGGCTGGTAGTATTTGTGAGTTACCAGCTCTTTATACAGAGAAAGGTGTCGTGATATCACATATAAGATATCTTGCTTGGTACAGCTCTAAAAGTGAGTCATGGAAAGAGCGCTCTATATTTTCTTTAAAGCTCCTACTCACATATATTGATGTCGTACCAAACTTTGAAAACTCAACTTTATTATTAAAAGGTTTTACTAAAGCACTATTAGTAGGAACAATCGATTACGATAAAATGGATGACGAACTTGGATTGTATTGGAAGGCAAGAAAGCCTAGAGATGCAAATAATATATTATTTCATATAACGCATTACTCTGATTTTTTAGCTTTACAGGAAGGGTTTGACTCATCAAGGATAAACCCCTTCAGAAAAGCAACCAGTTATGAAGAGAGATTAAATTGGTGTGCATATTATCATAAGCACGCAAATGTGTTCCTAAATCATTTATCTAATCAAAATGACGCTGCCTTTAATGCGAAGAGAGTAAGATTCATTGATCGGTTATTAGAGCCTAAAATAAATAATGAAAAAGCGATGAAATTCCCCGATGAGCACTTTGAAAAGCTTCTTTATATTGGAATGGTAAAAGGCTCAACACCAGACTATAAATCTCAAGCTATGACCATGTTATTAAATTATGGTGGATTACGTAAAAGTGAGCTATTTCACCTTTATGTTTCAGATATAACTTTACACCCAATATATCGAGATGAAGCATTAGTTAGGGTCTATCATCCAGAAATAGGCCGCTCACCTGACAGTAGTTTTGCAAATAGGCGAGAATACTTACTCGAAAGCACTTTCTATAAACCAAGAAATACATACCGATTATCAGAAAGACTATATGCGGGTTGGAAGTCACCTTTACTCACAAATAAAGACGGCTATTTTGAAGTGATATTTAACCCGCCTGAAAAAGCAAAAGAATTTTTAATATCTTGGGTTAACTATCTTAAATATCAACGGGTAGAGCCGGCAAAAACAGACACTCACCCATTTGCATTTACCAACTCCACAGGAGCGCCTGAAACGATAAAAAACTTTCAGCGAATTCATAAAAGAGCAGTAAAAAAAATTGGGTTGGAAGTTCAAAAAGAGCTTGGAACTACAGAGCATGGACACAGGCATGCATATGGTTATCGCGCACGACAACTTGGTTTAAGCCAAGTTGAAATTCAAAAAGCAATGCATCATAAGAGCTCTCTATCCTGCTTGGTATATATACAACCAACCTCAGAAGATATTCGTAGTAAGATGAGAGAGATTAAATGAGCAAACTTAAAGGTGACTCGAGCCTTCCATTAAATATACCTGTATCAATAAAAACATTGGGTGAATACAAAGCAATATGCAAAAAAAACGGTATTACTAACTCAAGATTACATTTAGAAAATTACAAAAGCATACCAGGCCTAATTGCACATCCAGAGAGGGTTTTTAAGGATGAGTGGGTGAGCTATAAAGATACATTTGATGTCCCTGATTTTTATTCCTATAAAAAGTTAAAGAGTATTATTAAGCCATTAGCTCTTAAATCACAAAAGGAATACAGGGCATTTGTTAAAAAGCAAGATGACCCTCAAATACCAAATGACCCACAGGGGGTATGGGAAAGTGAATGGGAAAATTGGTTTAAATTTTTAGGTAAAAAAGAGCCTTACAATTTAAAATTTATTGCAAAACCATATATAGCTTGGGCTGTAAAAATAGAAGAATTTATGACCCAAGCATTAGGCGGAGGTTCTAAAAACTCTTTGCTTTGTCGATTCGTTCGAATTTATATAGAAAAACACGATAAAAGCTTAACTCCAGAAGCATTTCTTACAAAGCAAAAGGTTAATATTAGACCCTTAAAGCAAGAATTAGAAAAGTTGAATACCGATAATATGCGGCGTAACTTGATAATTGCAGTGAATGAATTTTTAGACTTTGTAATTACCAACGATCTAACTAGTGAAGATGAGGAGACTGGAGAGATCATTCGTGTAATGGATGCTAGAAATCCTTTATCGCTGCTATCAAATTCAGCAAGTGTGATGTCTCCGCAACGCGCTGAGTCAACTAAACCTTGCTTGCAGTATTACTTTGTTAAAAAGGCCCAAGAGTGGATAATTCCAGCTAATGCAAAAACTTTTAAAGACCTAAAGCATTTGCAAAAATTTGATGCTGATTGGCTGAAAGTATCATCGAAGGAAGTAGATCGAAGTGACCCTGATTGCGTGATAAAAAAGATTGGAGATCAGCTTTATATGTGGTCTCCAATAAATTGGTTGCATACGTTCACTTTAACAAAAGTTCCATTGCGGGGTCGTCAGATTGCATATAATGATTCAGGTGAAGCAGATGATGTAATAGCTAATGTTGATCAAAATGGAAAAATAATTTGGGAAAAAAATAAATCTATTTTTTCGGGGTTAACAAAAAACCAAGCGTTTATTAAAAGAATGCCTGACGAAAACGCAGGGATGTTTATCACTACAAACAAAACAAGTAATAATGGTCAAGGTTATTCAATACCTTGGATACCTGAAGACCTTATTTATTGGTTAGTAAAACTTCGTAAGTGGCAGCAAAAATATAATCCTATAGATAACCCTACGAACTGGTCTAGTTGTAAAAGAACAAATTTAAATGAGTTGCAACTTAAGGCTAAAGGAATAAATTGTTTTTTATTTAGGGCGTATCAGGATATTGAGCCACAAAGTGTTGGTAATTCCCTAACACCAAGGTTAGCTGCCGCACTTTATAATGTTCAACCATCAAATTTAGAGCTTGCAACGCTATCAGGGAAGGAAGCAACGTTAAATCAGTATAAGTCTAAGTATACCCCTCACTCAATGCGTGTGAGCCTTATAACGGCTTATATAATGGAAATGGGGATGCCTATTGAAATAGTTATGAAAGTTGTGGGGCACTCATCAATTGTAATGTCTATTTATTACTGCAAAATTACGCAAGGCGATATTAGAAAGCGATTAGAGCAGGGCGAGAAAGAAGCATTAAAAACGAGGGTTGACGCTACTCAGAGTTTAATTGAACAAAATAAAATAGAGAAAGTAAAAAATGAATTGGTATCAAATAATGAAGAGTTACTAAATTCATTAACAAACTCTATTCCAGCAGGGAACTTCATTTTCAGGGATTATGGTATCTGCCCATATGCCGCAACTCGCTGTGAAGATGGCGGAGAACTTAATGGTAGTGGTACATCATTACGTGTACCGGCTCCATCTGGTTATCTAGGGACGCAAAATTGTCTTCGCTGTCGTCATTTTATTACAGGCCCCGCATTTATTGGTGGGTTGCTATCCATCACTAACGAAATATTATTTCACTCTAACACCCAGTCATCTCAATGCACAAAGTTACAAAGTAAAATTACTATGCTTGAGAAAAGTTTAGACGAATTAGATCGCCGAGAATACGTAGCTAATTTAAAAAATGAAAAAATTGACTTATCAGAGCGTAAAATTCTTGAGTTAAAAATAAGAAAAACTGAGTCAGAATATGAAAGTGCAGCAAAAAAAATGGATATGCTCTTATGTGACTTACAGTCGTCCTACAAGCTAATTAAAATGACACAATCAATAGCTAATCAAAAAGACAGCTTGTCCCTCGTTAAAATGAGTGATTCAGAAATAGAAATATCTTTAGAAGAGACATCTTCATTTGAGCAACTTCAAGAGGTTTGTGAGAATGCAACGATTTATGAGTCGGCCAATGCATCGCATGCCATAATTCCAAGATCTCAACAGTTGGATAAAATGGCTGTATTCAATGAAATATCTCCCGGCTTATTCTTACTCACAGAAGAGCAACAATTGCACGCTGGAAATCAATTAGCGCGCCTTTTAAAGTCTCGTTTAAAAACATGGTCAAAAGTTAGTCGTGTAATTAATTGTGATATTAAGCTCTCCGACCTTCTTGGTGATGAACAGATTTCAAAGTCTGAAATCGAATTTATTAATAAAAATAATACGTTAATTAATAGTGAGTTATGAGTATGTCACCTGAAGATCTACTAACTGAATTACAAAAAGGTTGCTCTACTAAGATTAGTGAAACCCTCGAAGCAATCTATAGGGTTTGTATGGAGCAAAGAAAAAGAGGTGTTGATGACTATTCTATTTCTACAATATCAAAGTTAGGCACTCAACGAGGGGTTCCAAAAGCACAAAGTATTCGTAATAAATCGGGTGAAAAGTATAGAGCACTTATTGCATCATTTGCAGAGAACAGCCCAGTAAAAGATCTTGGTAAGCAAAAGCATCAAGGGTTAGACTGGATAGATGAAATAAACAATCCAAAGCATCGATTACTAGCAAAAATTCAAGCTTCCGAGCTAATTGCGACTCGAAAAAAGCTACAAGAAATTATTCCACCAAACCTTCAAATTGATATTTATGACTACAAGTCTACTGGGCTTGGTTCTGAGCATAAACTATCGAATCAAGAGCGCAGAGCATTAGAATATTTATTATCAAATAGCTTTCAAAGCAAATGGAAATTAACGCCAACGGATTATGGGGAGCTTATTGATGAAAATAAGCATGCTGTTTTTAAAGCGGCTACCCTTGACGCTATAAAAAAAGCTTTAGATTTTTTATAGCCGTAATATCTATAACACACGCTAAAATTTAATTTGCTGTCTGGTTATTATAATCTTTGTAGTTTCAATAAAGGAAAGCTTCATTTGGATAGAAAAATTAAAAGACCCTATAGTTAGGCTTCAAGATAACATTTTCTCCTCTCAAGCATTAGCAGCTGAAAAACTAGCAAAGGAGATATAGTACCGATTGGTCCAGTCATAGAATTTTATGGAGGTGGGTAGTCTTCGTCACCAAACTCAAAATAGACTGACTTAGAAGTAGAAGATCTTGAATACCTCATATCTAAAGAGTTTATGCGCCGAGCAGGTTTGGAAGTGGGGCCAAACGGTAGTATATTATCAAGTAATGATAAAGATAACTTTCTCCCGGTTGCAACTTTAGATGCTGTTAAAAAAGCATTGCAGTATTTGTAATATTGGGATGGGGCAAACTAATTGTATACCAATCTAATAACGCGTGAAGGATTAGACAAGCTAAATAAAGAGCTTAATTACCTTTGGCGCGACTACAGACCTGAAATAACAAAAAAAGTAGCTTGGGCTGCTAGCCTTGGCGATCGTTCAGATAATGCCGATTATAAAGAAAATAAAAGATTACTTAGACAGATAGATTCTCGAATTAGGTTCCTTAGAAAGCGCATCGAAGCAGTCAAAGTTATTGACTACTCTCCTCAACAAGTCGGCAAGGTTTTCTTTGGGGCATGGGTAGAGGTTGAAAATGATAATGGTGAAACAAAAGCTTTTCGCATAGTTGGCCCTGATGAGATCTATGGTCGTAACGATTACATTTCTATTGACTCTCCTATGGCCAGAGCGATGCTAAAAAAGGAAGTTGATGATGATTTTCAAGTTAAAACGCCAGTAGGGATAAAAGAGTGGTTTATTAACAAAATTGAGTACAAGTAAAGAGCTAGTACAGCTTATGCAACAACTAACTTGAAAAACTCCGAAAGAGAGTATTTATATTTCAGCCTTCTGAGCTTTAGTCATCAAAATCTCTTTTGGTATAAAGACGGTTAGTCTGCTTAGAGCGAGTTACGGACATTGAACATATGCTGGTGAACGTGGATATTCTAATATTTTACAGTTAAAAAAAAATGTCTCAACAAAACTAATGGACTTGTAGCCATTAAAGTATGATGAAATCTACCCGAGAAAAGAGTCCTAATATTCAGAGTAATATTGCGTGTAGTGCTGTAAATCATTTTTTCAGTTTTTCTTAAGTAAATCTTAAGGTTTGCCTGATATTTTATTAAGACACTTTTTATTTAGCCGATAGGTTTCTTTAATTGCTTGACTTATCGGTGATTAATTTGCAAATTTATTATCGCTAATAACTAAAAAACAGGGATTTATATATGTTATCAGTTGTACTTCCTGCCAAAGACGAAGCCGAAAATATTGGCCATCTTATTGAAGAAATTCATACCAGCCTTGCTGATTTATACCCGTTTGAGATTATCGTTGTCGATGATGGCTGTAGTGATAGTACCTTTGAAACCGCCCTCGAAACTGGAAGAACATTAGGCTGTGATGTAAAAGCTATCAAACATGCCTACAGTGTCGGACAAAGCACAGCGATTGTGTCGGGTGTGTTACAGGCGAAATACACCTTGATGGCGACCCTTGATGCCGACGGACAAAACGATCCGGCTGATTTGCCTAAATTAGTTGAGCGCGCTCAACAAATAGAAGCCGCTAATTTTTGCGTAATTGGCTACCGTAAAAACCGAAAAGACACGCCTTGGAAACGTTTTCAGTCGCGTTTTGCTAATAAATTCCGCGATGCTATTTTACATGATGGTGTGCCAGATACCGGCTGTGGTTTGAAAGTAGTGCCCACAGCCACATACCTAAGGCTACCACACTTTAACCATATGCACCGTTATATTCCTGCTTTGGTCAAACGTATGGGAGGCGAAGTGCAAGTGCAAGAAGTGAACCACCGCGATCGTGAACATGGTCTATCAAAATACACGGCTTGGAATCGAGCTTGGGTCGGTATTGTTGATGTATTAGGCATGATGTGGCTTATTCGTCGTGGCAAAGTGCCAATGGTTAATGAAATTCAAACGAGTAACACTAGTGACGATTAACAGGCTCGCTAAATTTATTGTTAGTTTGTCGTTATTTATTGCGATAGCGTTTGCAGTTCAACAAGGTTTTTTTGAACATATCGCTGACAGTAACTGGGTCGCTAAGTTTGTTAAAGAACAAGGCAAACAAGCCGTTGTTGTATTGATGGCGATGGGGGCTGCCTATGCCGCTCTTGGTGCGCCACGCCAATTGTTAGCGTTTGCGTTTGGTTTTGCTTTTGGGGCTGTTGAAGGGGCACTTTTAGCGTTAGTAGCAACAGAGCTCGGTTGTATTTTGTCATTTTACGCCGCCAAATGGTTGTTTCGCTCAAGCTTGCAACGCAAATTTAATAAAAGTTTAATGAAATTTGAACGCTTGGTTAAAGACAATACCACCTTAAAGGTATTGATGATTCGGTTGTTACCTATCGGCAGTAACTTGTTTACTAATGTCGCAGCTGGAGCAACTACAGTACCGGCTCAGGGGTTTTTTCTTGGTAGCTTTATTGGCTACATTCCACAAACCTTAATTTTTGCCTACGCTGGCGCTGGAATTGGTTTATCAGAGCACGAAAAAATACTCATCAGTATTGCGCTGTTTATTGTTTCATCGGTAATTGGCTCACTGCTTTATCGCAGTCAATTTCGTCGTAAAGTACAAGAACTATAAAGAAGTTAGGTTATGAAAAATATAATAAAAACCTTCGAACAAGATGATTATTACGCCGTCTTAAAAATCTTACTGGCCTTTGCCGCTGTTATTATTTTATTAGGTATTGGTATTCGTTCACCGTGGCCTGCTGATGAACCTCGATTTGTTGAAGTAGCCAGAGAAATGGTTGCCACTGGCAATTGGCTATTTCCAATGCGTGGCGGTGAATTTTATCCTGATAAACCACCAGTTTTTATGTGGTCAATCGCTCTTTTTTATTCACTTATTGGCAACCTAAAACTGGCATTTTTACTGCCAAACGCCATCTGTGGCTTGATCACTTTATTTTTGGTGTATGATCTTGGGGCAAAACTCCATAGTGTTCGCGTGGGTCGCAATGCCGCTTTACTTTTATTAATTACACCACAATTTTTGATCCAAGCTAAAGCTGCCCAAATTGATGCGATGGTGATGTGTTGGATAACGATTGGTTGTTATGGCTTTATCCGTCATTTCATTTTAGGGCCCAATTGGCGCTGGTATTTTATTTCGTGGGCATTTATGGCGCTCGGCATTATTACTAAAGGGGTAGGTTTTTTACCTGTACTCATGTTTATTCCCATCATTGCTTATCGCTTGGCGAATAAAGACTATTTTAAAGGCAGGCTCACCTTCGCTTGTTGGTTAGGTTTTGTGCCCTTTTTCTTGGTGTTGGCGGCTTGGTTTGTACCGATGATGATTACGGTGGCAGAGCAAGCGACCCCTGAATTAATTCAGTACAAAAACAATATTCTGTTCAAGCAAACGGGCGAACGGTACGCCAATGCCTGGCATCACCTTGAGCCTTGGTATTATTTTATTGTTAGTGTAATTCCCGTGATGTGGTTTCCATTACCAATTTTATTGTTGAGCTCGCTAAAGCATGTTTATCACAAATTAAAAACAGATCCAGTATTGATGATATTGTTTGCTTGGGTTGTGCTTGTGGTGTGTTTTTTCAGTATTAGTCCGGGCAAGCGCGGGGTTTATGTGTTACCTGCATTGCCGATGTTGTCGCTGTTTACCACCATTGCTTACCATGAAGTTAAACTACCGTTATGGTTTAACCGCATCAGCAAAAGCATTTTATGGTTAATTGCTATTGTGCTTGTTGTCGCTTGCATTGGTTTATTAACGGGTCATAAAAAATTAGTGAAACCATTAACCGCATACCCTGAAATGATCCCGTGGGCGGCAGGTTTAGCGTTTATTTTAGCAGCGATATGGTTAGTTAGTTTATGGCGATTACGGTCGAAAAACGCCTTTTTTAATTTAGGAATGGTAATTGTCGCTTCTTGGTTAATAGTGAGTACCTTAGGATATTGGCTAGCCGAGCCCCTGCGCACACCCAAACATGTTATTGAAGAAGTGGAAAACACCTTAGGTCAGCATGGTGAGCGCGGTGAACTTGGGTTAGTGAAATTTAAAGAGCAATTTTTATTGTTTTCACAATTACCAATAACGCATTTTAGTTACCTAGCAACGGATGAAGAAGAAGAGCGTAACGCATGGCTATGGATGGGCGAGAAGGCGGGTCGATTTATTTTAGTGCCAGATGATGCCAACTTAACGTGTTTCGATGTGTCTAACGGGCAAGATATGGGCTACGCTCACAGGCAGCACTGGTTATTATTAAGTGCTAAGCAAATGGCAGAAAACTGCCAAGCGCCAAAAGTTATTAAGCGTTTTAGTGTTCCTAGAGAAGCGTATTAATGAAAATAGCTGTAGTAGGAGCAGGTTTTGTTGGTTTGTCTAATGCCATTTTACTTGCTCAGCATAATAAGGTGGTTATCTACGATATCGTTCCAGCGAAAGTAGATTTAATTAATAGTCGTAAATCTCCCTTTGTCGATAAAGAAATAGAAGCTTTTTTATTTAAAGATGATCTCGATTTTGTTCAGTCACTTGAAAGCGCGTTAGGAATTAAAGCCAAGAAAAATTTTATGCCGATGCAAGCGGGCGATGTTTACCAAACCTTTGCAGATATTGATGACTTATTTAATGTTACTGGCTATAAGCCTAAAATGAGTGTTGAACAGGGCGTTAATAACTTTGTTGACTGGTATCGTGAATTTTATGGTTAAGTGATTTATCTATCCATTTTTGCATAATAGTGACATCTAGAGATGTCCGCCTATATTTCTAATATCAGTAATTATCTGCTGTAATCAAACAGGACACTTTGATAATGGAATATTATCCAATACTATTCATCAAGGTCCGTTCATGGCACAAAACCGACCTCAGTCTCTAACTCATTTTTGTCCATTGGCGAGTTAACCTCTTACTCGCCATTGCCCCGAAACAATTTACAAACTTGAATGTTGACGGGCAGCATTGAGCGAATAGCGAACAACAAATCTAATGGAAATACTACACTTTTAATAGGATTATGTATCGTGCGGCGGCATAATATTATTAACGTTGGCAATAGGAGGTTGCATGAACTTAATTGAATCAAAAGAAACTTATTTAAATGAGTTAATAGACATAAATGAACTGCACAAAAGGGCGCTTAGCCTTGCCATCGATTGTGTAATTGACAACGAATCTGAAGGTCAGGATCTGCCGATCGTTTTAACTAGCTATGATGATATTTGCAAGGATCAAATTTCTCACCTCTTGACGAGCTTTTGCGAGAAAATTTATCCAAATTCTGGTATTTCTTTCAAGGCTCATAACCTCTTTCTCTTCGGCACTGATTTTGAAAGTACATGTGATTCATTGATAAGAAATATGCGTAGATATGAGCAAAGCTATATTTATTTAGCTGATAGCCCTACTTCGTTTGAAAACTTACCATCAGGCTTATTTCATATTGTAGACATTGAATACAAGAACGTTACGCGATACAAGAATACTAGAAAAGGGGATGTTCCACAGAAAAAGTACGTGGATGAATATGGCGCTGACGACTACCTTTCAGGGTTATTTGACCTAGTCGCATTTGGTGAAAAGATTAAGGTATCAGATGCGACTGAAGCTTCTAATTTACTATTTGATGAATGTAATGCATGCATAATCCGTCCTATTCCCGCCCCAAAAGGGGCTGAGTATAGTTCAAAAATAACGATTTCATCGCCGGAGTGGGAGAAGCTAGCGTGCGTCGCGCTTAGAAGATACCAACACAGGGAATGCGGAGATGGTATGAATTGGGATATTTCTGATGAAGGGTGGAAAAACGTTGAGGCTTATCCTTTTACTGAAAAGTTACTAGTGCCGGGCACAAGCGAAAAAAGAGATTGTTTAATAGGTTTAGTAACAATGAATATAAATGAAGGATGCTTACCTCTTTTATCAACAGTGTGGCTCCACCCCCTTTTTCGACGCAAAGGTAAGCTCAAAAATTTATGGTCAGACTTAAAATATACGTATGGCAATTTTGATGTGGAGCAACCCAACGCCAATATGAAAGCCTTTATGAAGGCCATGAGTGACTCAAAGAAATCCGAGTTGTAATTTCACCTTATTAATGTTTTTAACGTCCGCTTTTGGCACAAATGCGACTATCAGAGAAAATTGAGTCATTAATAAGCTCAAATCAACGTTTTAATCTCTAAAGTGATAGCTTCTTGTTAAGTTAAGAAAAGGATAGAACTTGGTTTCATGTTGGCAGTCTGTTGATCGTGCGCTTTACGTCCTAAGACACTTTACTCTTAGGCGTTATAGCCATATTTGAGCCTGTTTACGGTATTTTTAATTAATTCACGGCCAGCTATTGTATCTATAAATGTTAAAGGTTTTTTAGAGTCGAATTGGAGTGACGAGGTATTTAACCAAATATTAAAACGTTCTATATTTTCAAAGTAATTAAGACAAAAAGAGCAGACTTTTGCAATTTCAAATGCATTTTCACTTAAAGTGGTATTTAAGGGCTTTAATTCTTTTTTATAGCGTACATATGAGCTCTTGCTAGTTCTAATAGCTGAAGAAAATGCTCGTATATCCCAGCCTAGCTCTATCCTTAAACGCTCAGCATTTTTGATATCTACACCTTGATGTATAAAGTTAATTTGTTCTAGATGACTAGATTTTTCACTGATATTTCTATTGCTTAAAATCTCTGTAAGGTCTATTTGTTTATGAATTTCAGAGAAGTTATACATAGCAACACCTTAAATTAAATTATGTTTCCTCGTGTAACTGAAATCGATGTTACCTGTAGAGGTCTACTTGAGGTAAATTCTAGTGTATTTACCGCAATTCACTTAACCCCAAAGCAATAGCCTCTTGCTGAAAGCGGCCTGATATATTAATAATTCGCTCATAGGCGTCGGTTAAAAAATGCTCCTCTGTCGCTTCAGATCTATTGCTCATAGCTGGCTGCTCAAAAAAGTCAGCAAAGTTATCAAAATCGAACTGGGTTTTGGAAGTTTTTTTACTTTGTTTATTAAAAGTAATATCGCTTGAATTTTCATCTACGGTATTATTTCCAGCAGCAGTCTCAATCTTTTCAAACTTAACTACATCAGCTTCAAATGGAACATCTTGATTAACCCTATACGCATACTCTAAAAGCTTAGGTTCGGCGGGCATGTACATAATCGCTTCTTGGTTTTTAGAGTTTGTTACCCTCAGTATGCGGCCCAATATTTGCCTAAAATGCATTTCTGTTTTTATGTTTGTAAGGTGACAGCAAACCTGCAAACGAGGGATGTTTGTACCTTCGCTAATCATACCAACAGAAATAATCCACTTAGTTTGTGCATACCTAAACTGCTGAATAATACTTGTAGGTTCATTTTCTCGGTAGGTTACAACAATGCTATCCTCGTCAAAGTGAGTTCGCATTAACATAGAGATTTGATGGGCATGCTCAACAGATGATGCAACAATCAACCCCGCTGCGTCGGGGTTTTTCAACCTGATTGAAGTAAGCTTTTTTTGAGCTGAAGAAATCATGTATTTTATTACCGCTTCATTTTCAATAATTTCTTGATAAGAAACGCCAGAGTCGTTTAATAACGCTTTAAAGCAGTTAAATGTTTTGGTTTCAGCGTCATCTACAACTGTAATGCGGCTATTATCAACAGCTACTATTTGTGGAACCCGACAAACATTATCTCCAATAGCCTCAGAAAGCCCGTAAACGTAATCACACGCTATTTTATTGTTAGGCTGCTGATATGATGAAAGAACAATAGGAGCAGCGTCAGAACGCCAAGGGGTGCCTGTTAAGGCTAATGTGTATTGTGCTTTATTTTGAATGTTAAGAATTATCTGCTCACCCCATGCATTGGCATTGTCAATATTAGAGCCAGCGCAATGATGAATTTCATCAAATATTACAAAAACACGATACCGTTCAAATAGCTGCCAAAAGTGCACATCTAAATACTGTAAGCTTTGATAGGTTAAAGCTCTACCTTTAGCGCCAATAAGCCCATCAAATCGTTCATTCGTTTTTAGCTGTAAGCTTTCCTTAAAGTCCTGAGAAACAATAGACGACGGTGAAAAACAAATGATTAAATCGACCATATTATTTTTTAATAATTGATTGGCTAATTCTGAGGCCATCAAAGTTTTACCTGACCCTGGAGTTGCCAAGGCTAAAAAGTGGCTATTGCCGTTCTGGTATTGTGTAAGCGCTAAATTAATACACTCGGCTTGCCATAGTCTTAGTTTCATATTTTCTCTAATGCTTCGTTTTGCTTCAGTAAGCCTTCAATCGCTCTAATCTTGCCAAGTATTCTTGTATTGTTGTCTCTCGCTTTGTTGTATTGTGGCTGAAGCTCATCTACTAATTCGGGTGACTCCAAATAAAGCTCTTTATATGCCTCAGATTCACCCATATTCAATAATAGCTCGGCTTTGTAGTGATTTAACTTACTAAGTAACAGTGCGTGTTTATCATCTGCCTTTTCTGTTGTTGCAATAGGTATGGCACTAGCTAAATGAGTAATTGCCTCAACGTTAAAGCTCTCAGTTTTATTGAATCGCGTAAATCCTTTTTTATTTGATACCACCTTTTTCAGCCAGCCTTTTTTAACAAGCTTGATCAGTTCTGCGTATATACTTCGCCTAACTGCTGTAGGTACTAAAGAAGAATCACTTTTTAATGCTAAGTACGCCGAACGCACATCACTTGTTGTGAAGTTATCAAAATTTGGTGCAACAATAATTTGAGCTACGAGAGGGTCAAATTTCAAAGTAAATCCTAATAAACTTCATATAATAATGGGTATTATAGGGCGTGGTAGTTAAGCCCTCAACATGAAAATCTAATCATTTTGCCTTGAGGAAAATCAGGTGAGTGATTTAGTTAAACATTTTGGTGAAAAGCTACGAGAAAAACGCAAAGAAGCAGGCTATTCGCAAGAAGGGTTTGCTGCCTATGTCGGTATAGAGCGCGGTAATTACGGAAAAATGGAAAGAGGTAATGTTAATATTAAGCTCGAAACCTTATATAAATTAGTAAACGCATTAAATTGCGAGTTTGAAGAGATACTACCGGCAAGGCAAAAGTATAAAATTGACCTAGATTAACCAAAAACTACTTGGTACCAATATATTATTAATTTTTTAATTAATTAGGGTATATTAATCACTATTACCTCAGGAATATAAATAAGCGAGTGAGTTGCTTTAAGTAAAATAAATCATCTTTAACTCTCTGGCTAGCAAGGACTTAACTTACATGTTTGAACAAACCTTTAAAAATATCGACGACATTTTTCATAAAGATGCAGGCTGCTCTAGTGAGCTAGATTACACCGAGCAATCGTCGTGGATGCTATTTTTAAAATACCTTGATGACTTAGAGTTTACCAAGTCTCAAGAAGCCGAGTTAATGGCAGAAGACTACCAATATATTATTGATGAAGAGTACCGCTGGAGTTCATGGGCTGCACCTAAAACCGCTAATGGTGAGTTTGATCACGATAACGCCTTAACAGGTAGCGACTTAATGGATTTTGTCGATGGCGAGTTATTCCCTTACCTCAAAGGTTTTAAGTTACGTGCTAAAAGCCCTGACACTATTGAATACAAAATTGGTGAAATCTTTAGCGAGATCAAAAACAAAATTCAAAGTGGCTACTCACTTCGCGACGCACTCGAAAAAGTAGACGAATTACGTTTTCGCTCACAAGAAGAAAAGCACGAGCTTTCACACCTGTACGAAGTTAAAATCAAAAACATGGGTAACGCTGGCCGTAACGGGGGCGAATACTACACACCACGCCCATTGATTCGCGCCATGATCGATGTATTACAGCCGCAAATTGGCGAAACCATATACGACGGTGCCGCAGGCTCGGCGGGTTTCTTATGTGAAGCCTACGACTACCTTCGCCAAGGTGGTGCTAGCAATAAACAGCTTTCAACCAGTGACTTAAAAACCCTGCAAGAAAACACTTTCTACGCCAAAGAGAAAAAGTCGTTAGCGTACGTTATTGCCATTATGAACATGATTCTACATGGCATCGAAGCACCTAACGTTATTCATACCAATACCCTGGGCGAAAACCTACAAGACATTACCCCAAGCAACCAGCACGACATTGTATTAGCTAACCCACCGTTTGGTGGTAAAGAGCGTAAAGAAGTTCAGCAAAATTTCCCGATTAAAACCGGTGAGACTGCCTTCTTGTTTTTGCAGCACTTTATCAAAATGCTAAAGCCTGGTGGCCGTGCAGCTATTGTTATTAAAAACACCTTTTTATCGAATACCGATAACGCCGCCATTGCCTTACGCAAAGAGCTATTAGAAAACTGCAACTTACACACCGTGCTCGATTGCCCAGCCAAAACCTTTTTAGGCGCAGGGGTAAAAACTGTGGTGTTGTTTTTCACCAAAGGCGAGCCGACACAAAAAACCTGGTTCTATCAGTTAGATCCTGGCCGCAGCTTGGGTAAAACCAATCCACTAAACGACAAAGACTTAAAAGAATTTATCGAGCTACAAAAAGACTTTGCAGATAGTGCTAAGTCTTGGTCATTAACAACAACTGAACTGGATGAGGCAACATGGGATTTATCGGTTAAAAACCCCAATCAAGCAGAAGAAGCCCCACTGCGTGAACCGCAAGCAATCATTGAAGAAATCATCGCCCTGGATAAAGAAAGCGAAGCAATTCTGGGTAAAATTCAGGAGTTGTTGTGATGGAAGGTTGGAGGAAAAAGAAAATAGGTGACTTTCTTACTCTTGAGTATGGAAAGCCTTTGGATAAGGTCAAAAGAAAGGTTGATGGGTTATACCCAGCATATGGAGCTAATGGAGTTAAGTGCCGAAGTGATGAGTTCTATTTTGATAAAAAAACTATTATTGTTGGGCGTAAAGGATCGGCTGGAGAAATTACCCTAACAGAAGAGAAGTTTTGGCCCTTAGACGTCACTTATTTTGTGAATTTTGATGCTACGAAATACGATTTAATGTTTATTTATCACTTATTATCTCGTTTAGATTTACCTAGTTTAGCAACTGGTGTAAAGCCAGGAATAAATAGAAATAATGTTTATTCGATTAGTGTTCAAATTCCCGAAATAAAAGAACAAAAATGCATCGTCGCCATACTCGAACAGGCCTTTGCCGACATAGAACAAGCCCGCGCCAAGACTGAGCAAAACCTCAAAAACGCCCGCGAGCTGTTTGAAAGCTACTTGCAGCAAGTGTTTAGCCAGCGTGGTAAAAAGGTTCAGAGTGTTGAGTTGGGAGATGTGGTAGATGTGCTGACTGACTATCATGCTAATGGTAGTTATAAAGTTTTAAAGCAACATGTAGAACTAAAAGAGCAGGAAGATTTTGCTTGGATGGTTAGAAGTACTGACTTTGAAAAGAAATTCAAAAATGAAAAGCGATATATTACCGAGCATGCTTATAACTATTTAACAAAGAGTAAATTGTTCGGTGGCGAAATTATTATGAGTAAAATAGGAAATGCTGGAAAGGTGTATTTTATGCCTGAAACTGACCGGCCTTGTTCTTTAGCAATGAATTTATTTTTAATTCGCTTGGATCCATCCAAAGCGAATAATGAATATATTTACCGCTATTTAAACTCTAGTAGTGGGAAAGCCCAAATAGCGCCAAGACTAAAAGGTGCAGCAACACAAACAATTACTAAAGACAACGTGAGAAGCCTTCAAATTCCAATGCCTTCTTTAGATGGACAACATGAGGTTATTAAGAACCTAAAAATTCTAGAGAAAGAGATCGAATCACTAGAAAGTCTTTACATGAAAAAACTTACAAATATCGAAGAACTCAAAAAATCTATCCTACAAAAAGCCTTTTCAGGTAAGTTAACGAAAACGCTTGAGGTTGATACAAACAAAGGAGCAGTGGCCTAATGTCACAAGCAAGGATGCGTAACGAAGCAGATACACGCGCGGATTTAATTGATCCTAAATTGGTTGCTTCAGGTTGGGGTGAAGTTGATAGCAGCTTTATTCGTCGTGAGCTTATTTGCCCAGGCCAAATTATGGCGGGTGGCAAACGCGCTAACAAAGTGCCTTGCGATTATGTGTTGGTATATAAAGGCCGTAAGCTTGCCGCAGTAGAGGCAAAAAAAGAAAGCCTTACTTATAGCGAAGGTGTGCGCCAAGCGAAAGACTATGCACAACGCCTGCAATGCCGTATTGCATATGCCACCAACGGCCATGAGATTTACCAGATTGATATGCTCACAGGTATTGAGACGCTGGTAGATGAATATATGTCTCCCCAAGCGCTTTGGGAGTTAACCTTTGAGCAAAAAGGCGATGCACCAGAAGCGGATTATACGACAGCTTGGCGTGATGCGTTCTCTACTATTCCCTTTGAGGCCAAAGGCGATTGGGCACCGCGTTATTATCAAGAAAACGCCATTCATAATGCTCTTGAAGCCATTGCCCAAGGTAAAAATCGCATCCTGCTAACATTGGCCACAGGTACAGGTAAAACCTGTATTGGCTTTCAAACCGCATGGAAGTTATTTAAAACTCGTTGGAGCTTAACTGCACAAAAAGACGTTAGCCTTGCTAAAAAGCGCCCCCGTATTTTATTTTTGGCCGACCGTAATATATTAGCTAATCAGGCGTTTAACGATTTTTATTCGTTTGGTGATGATGCCATTGTGCGTATCACCCCTGAAGATATACGTAAACGAGGCGGTGTGCCGAAAAATGCTAGCGTATTTTTTACAATTTTTCATACTCTTATGTGTGGGCCTAAAACTGAATTAAAAGAAGCCACAACAGAAGAAGATGAAAATGCGCCACTCAAAAAGGCAGAAAACCCGTATTACGAACAATACCCAGCTGATTTTTTTGATTTAATTATTATTGATGAATGTCACCGTGGTGGCGCGAATGATGAAAGTGCTTGGCGCGATATTCTTAAACACTTTGAACCCGCAGTTCAGCTAGGCTTAACTGCCACACCAAAGCGTACCGATAACGCTGATACCTATGGTTACTTTGGCGAACCCGTTTACAGCTACACATTAAAAGAAGGCATTAACGATGGTTTTTTAACGCCATTTAAAGTGTTACCCATTGTTGGCACTATGGATGAGTACAAGTACATAGAGGGAGATGGTGTTGTTGTAAAAGGCGATCCTGAGCCTGGTAAACTATATAAAGAAGGTGACTTTAACCGTATTATTACCATACCTCAGCGCGAAGAGCGCCGTGTGCACTATTGGATGGATCACTTTAATCCTAAAGAAAAAACCATCGTGTTTTGTGCAACACAAGTTCATGCCGGTATGGTACGCGATTTTATTAATCAGTACGCAGTTAAAAAAGGCTGGACTACCAACACTAACTATTGTGTTCGTGTCACCGCTAACGATGGTGTCGCGGGTGAAAATGATTTAAAAACCTTCTGTGATAACGAAAAAACCATTCCGACAATTTTAACCACCTCACGCAAACTCTCTACCGGTGTAGATGCACGTAATGTACGCAATATTGTGCTTATGCGCCCTTGTAAGAATATGATTGAGTTTAAGCAGATAATAGGGCGAGGCACTCGCACATACGATGGCAAAGACTACTTTACAATTTACGACTTTGTAAAAGCGCACCATAACTTTGCCGACCCTGCTTGGGATGGCGAGCCAATACCCAGCGAAGTATGCTCAGAGTGCGGCACAACTCCATGCCAATGTGAAGACACTGGCGGGGATGGAGCCGGTGAAAAGAAACCGTGCAAGGTGTGTGAACAAAAACTATGTATTTGTGAAAAACCAGAGCCTGAAGGCTGTGATAAATGTGGCGAAAGACCATGTGTATGTGAAAAGCTTGAAATAAAGCTCTCAGACGGCCGTACACGACAAATTAAGCATATTTCCTCAGCAATGTACTGGAATGCTGAAGGCAAGCCCATTACAGCAAAAGAATTTGTTGAACGTATGTTTGACGACTTACCGCGCTTTTTTGAAAATGAAGACCAACTACGCGAAATCTGGAGCGATCCAACCACTCGCGAAAAGCTATTAGAAGATTTAACCGAAGCGGGCTACGATAGCGAAAAACTCGATAGTATGAAAGCCGTAATTGATGCACAAGACAGCGATGTATACGATGTTTTATCCTACGTAGCGTATGCCTCAGAGGCACAAACACGCACTGAACGAGCTCAACAAGCAAAACCTAAAATAAACTCTGCTTTTAGCGATTATAAACAACAAGAGTTTATAAACTTTATATTAAGTAAATACATTGAAGATGGCGTGCAAGAACTCGCACCTAAAAAAATGCGCAGTTTAGTAGAGCTTAAATACAACACCATTAACGACGCCGCCATTGAGTTTGGATCACCGACAGCGATACGCGATACGTTTATTGGTTTTCAGAAGTATTTGTATGCAAGGTAGTTAAATTATATAACTATCTGTAAGCGGAGGAACAACGAATTAACTTTCTCAAGTTGATGTCTCTGAGCTACTACATATAACAGGTTCAAATAAATACTGCTTTAATAGCGTTTACTCATACATTGATACTCAGAATATTATACTGTAGCCAACGCGTTTGAGCATAAGTTTCAAATTTTCCTCAGGAATTTTTTAAATTCATTTAGCTATGCACTTACGTTATTTTGTTTATCGAATTTCTAATGACTAATTAAACATTTTCGTTTAAATCCAGACACATCATGATACCCATATCATTCTCTACTTAATTTGCTGTAATAGGGAATACTGTTGCACCCAGCCATAGCATAAAAGCAAGTTATAGATGTAATAGTTCAGTCTTAGTTTATAAAAATGAAAGTAAAAATGTATATTGTTAACTTTGTTTGAATTTAGGTGTTTTACATTTAGAATAGTAATAAATTACTAATAAACTAATTGAAGCCAATTCTTTAGGCTTTCTTTGTCTGGAAAAAAATGAAAAATTACGCTTATATTTGTTATGAACAAGCGGTTAGTGAAGCTGAAGTTGAACTAATAAATCAATTTTGGGAATTAGAGAAAGGTGAGAATATTAAATTTGCAAATAATGCTCAAAATGTATTTAAAGAATTTAAAAGCAAACTAGATAAGCCTTTGTCAATAATAAAAAGTAAAAGTAGCTGTACCAATGTTCATTCAGCATTTAACTGCGATAGCTGCAATAAAAAAAAACTATTTTCTACTCGTAAAGAGTGCATTGAGCAGTTTGAGTCTGAGCGATATGTGTGTAAAAGTTGCCTTGTTGAGTGCTATTTAAAAGATGGAAAATTAACAATAGAAAAGTTAGGTGAGTATATTGAGCAGAGGCTAAAGTCTGAAAGTACAATTTCTTGTTTAACATATATCGAAAAACTATATTTATTTCTTCTACTTACACGGTTTAATGATGGCAATAAGGCGCCGATTAAGCATCATTACGATGCTCATTCAGAAACTCTCGGTTGCGAAGAAGCAGAAAAAAGAATGATGAAAAGCTTAATTTCCAAAGGTTTTTTAGTCCGCATCACTGAGCATGACTTTAGGGAGGCTCAAGCTCAAGGTCGTGAATCTATAAGATCTTTTCTAGGCGCTTGTTTGCATCTATTTATTCGCGAAGATAATATTTTATCTGAATTGCCAACTTATTCGACTTCATTCATCAACTCCTTTGGATTGTACTTACGCTACTCTGAGGAATATAGCTCAGTTAGCGAATTAACTAAGAGGTTATATGATGATATTTGCGCTCGCAAAGTTAGTAAGAATGATGTAGAGGAGATTCAAGAACTATTGGAAAAAAATAGGATATACAACATCCTGTTGATTATAGAAGACGCTTGTTGTGACTTTAAAGTTACAGTGCAAAAATCACTCCGTTTTGGGAATCTTTTACAGTACCTTGCCAAAAATTATTCATTACCGATTATTAGCTATGTTGTATACAAAGAAGCAAGAAATTTAAGTGCATATTTATATAACAGAAATATCCCCAGTTACATATCTGATAAACTTTTAACAAAGAGAATAGAAGAGTATTTAGACTTAATAAAAAGAAAGAATTACTCTGCTGTTTACACTCGTAGATTGCCTGAAAATATTAGAGTATCAGAAATGGAGGCTTTTTTTTGTAGGGAATTTAATGAAGATTGCTTTAACTGGTTTCATTTAACAAATGAGGAGGTTTTGGACTCCTGGATATCAGGTGCAACAATTGAGTTTAATGTTCCATCTTTACTAAGTTGAAGAGTACATTAAAATAGTACGTGTACTATTTATAAGTTGTTGTTTTTAATGTGAACTTTGTATGCATAGTATGTTTTCTGGGGTTATAACT
>NZ_WTKZ01000052.1:0-29132 GCF_011378805.1 Pseudoalteromonas sp. Z9A6 | reverse complement strand
AAATCCCCGCTAATTTCTTAGCAGGGATTTGTGTATAAGAGACAGCTTAGTAAGCGCCTTTTTACTGCGTAGAAGAAAATATTAAATCGCTTCTTCATCTTCCTCTGCAGTACGAATACGTATTACACGCTCAACATCAGTGACAAATATTTTACCATCACCGATTTTTCCTGTTTGCGCCGTTTTTACAATAACTTCAATTGCACGATCTACATTTTCATCAGTCAATACAATATCAAGTTTAACCTTAGGTAAAAAATCCACCATATATTCTGCGCCACGGTATAGCTCAGTATGGCCTTTTTGACGCCCAAAGCCTTTAACTTCGCTTACCGTCATACCTGTAATACCCACATCAGACAATGCTTCACGCACATCGTCTAACTTAAAAGGTTTAATAATTGCTTCTATTTTTTTCATATTAATTACTTTTGAAAGCTCCAGTTGCCTCGATTTTAGACAATCATGATGCTCATAGCAAACAAAGCAATTGTATTACGGTGATAAAATAACCGTTCATGATATAATTTGTTGTATAAAAATAGCATACTTAAATAACTAGCAGTAAATGAGATTAATATGAAAAATAAACAAAATGGATTCACTCTTTTAGAACTCATGGTGACCGTTGCTATCGTTGGGATCATTGCATCTATTGCGATTTGGAATAGCAGCGATATGCTAGAAGAAAATAGAGCTGAAAATTTTTTATTGGAATTAAAAAGAAATATTAGCTACGCCCGTGCTCAAGCTGCAAGTACAGATGAAATAGTCATTGTATGCCCTGCTCCCAATACAGTTACAAGTAGTAGCTCAAGTCTCACATGCCAAAGTGAATGGGCATCAACTAATACCGTTATTTTATTTATAGATACTGATAATGACGGAAGTTATAAAAGCGCAAACGATAGTCTATTACGTGTAATGTCAGAAACTCCGTCTAGCGATAGAATAAAATTCTCTGGTAATAATAGCCTTCGGTTTAATACGAGCGGACGTATTACGACAAGTTTAGCTGGCTCAGGTAGCTTTACGGGCTTTGTATATTGCCCCAATAATGACAACGAAAATAATAAAGCGCTGAATGTATCAGTATCTGGTACTGCTTTTTACCTTGGTGACACTACTGAAAGATGCGATTAAAAAACGTACAATTATATCTTGTCATATTTGTATCATTTACTAGACTGAGTTAATCATTTATTAACTCAGGTCTTCAAGGATGAGATTATCAATATCAAAAAGTAAGGGAGTAACACTTCTCGAATTAATGGTATCTATGGCTGTTGTCAGTATTATCAGCCAATTATCTATGTGGTTTTACCCAGATTTTTTAGCTAAAAACCGCTTAGATAACCACGTAAACCTCCTACACCGAAATATAAATTATGGCCGTTTATATGCCATTGAAAATACTACTTACGTCACGCTTTGTGCACTAAAAGACAGTCAATGTACAAAAGACGAGTGGAATGGCCAAATGTCACTCTTTATCGACAAAGATAAATCAACCTCGTTAGATGATGATGAACTACTCTTAAGCACTTTCGAGGATGTTCATGAGGCCGATACTTTAGAGTACCCCCGTAGCGCTATTACGTTTCGTCCTGATGGTTCTTTAAATGGTTTTCAAAATGGGACTTTTATATATTGCCCTAATAGCGATAAAGCCAATCTCAAAGGATTGGCTTTATCTGTAAGTCAAACGGGTAGAATTCGCATTAAATCAACTGATAAGTGTCAGAAGAAGTAATCTAGTTATCTTCCCCAGCAGTAGTCAATATCTGCTCCCTTGTTTGTTTTTGCCCCTTGCGCGCCTTTAGTACCTATATCAGTTATAGATAGCTCGGTGCAATCACCATCTCCTTTTACCGGCCCTGCCACGGGTTTAGCAGTGATTGTAAAAGTACTTTTATCAACTACTTTAATCGCTAATTCGAAATGCCCATTCTCTGTTTTACTTTGAATCCCTAAATCACTCGCTAATTCTGTATATTCTCTGTTATCTACAAAGTACTGCTCTTGCTTATTAGCTGCATCTAATAATGCAGCAACTGCCTCTGCACGCGAAGCACGCTTCACATACTCTGTATAATTAGGCAATGCAATTGCTGCAAGTATACCGACGATAGCAACTGCTATCATCAGCTCAATTAAGGTAAATCCATGTTGCTTTTTATTCATTTAAACACCCTTAGCCTTCTTCATCAGGTATAATTTCGTCGTTTTCTTCGCGCTTATAAATGTAAGTTTGCTGGGTTTTAAAACCAAACCCTAGCGCTTTATCTTTTACAAGTTGTATTTTACCATCAACAACTTTTAATCCCGGCCCTGTAATTTCAAGTGGTTGAAGCGGGTTTTCTGCATTCTCACCTTTAATACCCGGGCCAATTAAATAAAACTGACTTTTCACTTCCTCTTTAGGGTTATCGTCGCACATTCCATTACCATCACTATCTGCGCACGATGAACCAAAGTATAATTGTGGAGTATCAGGTACTTCATTACTTGTATCAAACTTAAGTTTATCATATACCTTAGTTCCATAATGAAGATGAAAAGCATAGAGTGAACCACCACCACCACTAAGTGAGCACTGGTTTTTTGTAGAGGAGTCTGAAGCGGGTGTAAATGAGGTAAAATAAGCAACCCCACCCACAACTGTAGCAGCTGCTAATGACTTTTCACCCGTAGTTAGTTCGTATCGCCAACCTTTTTTTAAAGCCAAAGCAGCTTCTAATTTAACGAACCCTCCTATATCACTTTTTCCATTTTTGCTATTTAATGTTTTCTCAAATGGGTCATCGTTCATAACCATTAAATCATGTGGCATGATTGGTGTAGGTTCTTTACCTGTAAATGATTTTGTAACTGTATTTTCATCTCTTATCATAAATAATTGATCTGCAGTTTTTGCATCATTCGGATTAGTTCTTTTACCACTACCGATGACAACTGCATCATATGGAGAGTCTAGTCTAGTTATAACCTCTCCAATTATTGTTACTTTACTAAACAGCGTTCGTGCAATCACTGGTTTATAAAAAAAGCGTCTATCTGCTCCAATACCTAATTGAGCTAATTTATGGTGATTAAAAGCTCCTTTCTTATCGCCCGGCATATCTATACGCCAGATATCACCTCCTGTATCTGCAGCATATATTCTGTCGATATAACCATCATAATCAGAATCTAGTAGAGTTATATCTGCAGCAATACTATGTTTTCCTTTAAAATTATTATTATCTAGTAATGACCAAAGCTTAGTACCTGTATTTGCGTCAACAATATAAATATTATTACCTACAGAGTCAGCCTCTGAGCTAGTATCTTTATTTGTGTCATAACCACCACCAAAAACCAGTACTGGTTTATCACCAAAAGCTTTTATAAATGCCACTTGCGGCTTTGACCAAGTTTGACCCAGTTTTGTGAAGTCTCCTTCACCTCCCTTTATAGTCCATTTTAACTTTGGATTATCAGGAGCGGTTATATCAAAAGCATAATAATTTTTTCCTCCACGACGCATTCCAACAAATGCTAAAACTTTATCTCCTTTGGATACATTTACAATACCATCGTTAACGTTATCACTATTGAGACTTTCATTTTTGGAATACACGCTAATAGGCCCATCCATGCCATATTGCTTACCAGATTCTGCTTTTCTTAATGATTTAATTATTTTAAAAAGTACAGACGGTATAAACGCCCAACTTTCTTTAACTTCATTATTTACATCGTCATCTTTAAACATATGTAAAAAGCCAGCATTAGTACCAATCAGTATACGTATATCATTATTACCATAATCTATTGCTACAGGCCTAGAGTGTAAGGGATCACCAAAGATATCATTACGCTGTTCGCTTTCAGGATTCTTATTATCAACATCAACCCCACGCGCCCAATTAATCGTATTTTCAAGCTCAGACTTATCAATTAAGAAAGCACTAGCTGCCTGGCTTTCACCCATAGCATCAATAATACTGTCGGCCTTAAAAAAGCCGATATCCGTTAGCACTTTACGATCTTTATCCTTTATAGTTGCCAGCATTGCATTAACGCCACCATTTTTTACCGAATTACCATCTGCAGAATTATTAACAGACCAAAAGGTTTTTGCATCCTTACTAATTAATCCATCTTCATTGAGTGCTAACTTTAACGATGAATCAATAATTTTTCCGTCTGATACTTTTAATTTTTTTAAATTACCTCGCCAACGTGTACTTTTATCTGGATAAAACATAGCAAAATAGATTGCATCTCGACTTCGAGTTTGATCTACGTTATTACTGGCCACTGATGGAGAAATGAAAGTACTATTTTCTTCTCTAATTTGTGAAATTGTATTTTTAAGTGCAGAAGAAAGGGCTGCTGCTGATTTAGCTTCAAAATAATCCCCACCACCAACCTTAGCTGCTTCTTCTAAAAGTTTGAGCGCATTTTCACCCATTCCATCACCAAAACCTATAGTAAAAAGCCTACCCGTATCAATCACCTCAGAGGTCTGAGGATATAAATCAACAGATATAGTCTCTGTACCATATAAAATTTTGGCTAACGCTACTAAATAACTTTTATAGCTCCCAAATGAACTCGAATTAGCTCCAAATATACCTTTATATTCTTTATTTATACTTCCATCAGCTTCATCATCATTTTGAGGTTCACCGTCTGTTATAAGAATAATATTAATAGAGTTATCACAGCGCAGTGGAGTTCCTTGATCTTGTTTAAAAGGTGATATGTACTTGCTATTTTCATCAATGCTTTTATCTCTGCCGTTAACCCTTCTCGCAAACTTAAGATTTTGTCCTGTGATGTATAAATATGCCTCCCACAAAGTTTCTGTTAATGGAGTTGAACCATACGCAGGTAGCTCATTGATTTTATTAATCAGTATATTTTCATTTGCACCTATTCTAGCAAGCACATAGCCGCCACCGGGTTCATTACCTGCGTTATAATTAAAACGCATTAAACCAAAGTCAATATCACTGTTGTCATTTATTAAACCTTTTACAGCTCTTTTTGCAACCTCAAGCCTTGTCCCACCTTCAACTTCATCAACACAACTTGGTTGATAATTGGGGTTGTAACTACCTCCAATGTTTATGTAACATTGTTGATTATATTCACTATAGCTGCTTTTACTTTCATAGCACTGCCCTAGTTCCACATATACATCACGCCATAAAAGCCCAAAGAAGTAACTTTCTCTTTCCTTTATATAACATCGCTCTCTTGTGCCTGCTGATGTAACTTCCTCGTCCATACTTCCTGACGTATCAAAAATAAAAAGAACTCTTGGTTTTTCATCGAATTTTACATCTTTATTTACGTAAATCTCAATATCCTCAGCGTATGCATGCATATTAATTACTGATGTAAATAATAAAACTAGTGCTATATAAAGTTTAAATTTCATCTTAAATCCCCTTACCCGTACTGGCCATCTCTTGAGCTATACCAGTAACTATGGTTAGTTGATGCTTGCTTTTAGAGCCATATTCTATCGTAGTAGATACTTGAACCATATTGCATGAAACACCCGCTGTAAAACTATAACTACGAGGACAATTAAGCTCTAGCGAACCACGATTTAAATTCGTCATTATGCTTTTCATTTCGTGCCCAGGCTCTGTAATGTCCTTCTCTGGTATAATTATTTTATTACCATCACCATCAAGCTTACCCGAATCTGTAGCGATCTCATCTGGAGTAAGAAAAAAGTCACTATCAGCACCTTTTTTAGCTTCTGACGCAATTACTCTTTGCACTTCGCCAATCAATTGATTTTCTGCAACTTCTCGCTCTTGTGCTGCATTAGTAATTTTAATATCAATTGTACTACTACTCATAAGAGTAACTGCAATGCCGGTAACAGCTATCACCATAATTAATGCTGTTAAAAGCACCACACCTTGTTGCTTATTTGGTAACAACTTTAAATTTTCCATAAGTTCCCTCCAACATTACTTAAGCGAATAGTTGTTGTAAAAACAGTGCGTCTATAATTATCATCAAATTTTAAAACTCGTTTTTCGGGTCCATCTCCTAATGTATATTCTTGTTTTTTTATTTTTATACCGGGGTCCGGTTGCAGTGATCTAATTAATAAGAAGAGTTGAACGGTTAAAATACCTTTACGATTTTCCCATTCTGTAGCAGAGATAGCTGCCGAGCTTTTATAAGTATCAACCTTGCTATCGCTATTAGTATCAAGGCCAAAAAGAAAACGCATGTTTTCAACACCTTCCATTATCGTTTCAGAGGTCATCTTTCCATTTACTAATCGTTTTCGTCTTAATACGGGGACTTTTATTTCTTTATTATTTACTAAATACTTTTCTTCTTTAATATAATAAACATGATGACTATATGGCCAAATAGTTGCATTGATATTTGTTGGGGTATGTTTACCGGTTACAAAACTTGCTTGTTCTTGTTCTGCGATAAAATAATTTATTTTATCGCTAGTTGTATTAGTACCTGCAACAGCATCATATTGAGGATCACCTTGTAAAAACTTGAGCTGAAGAATATCGGTCTCTTTATTATCAGCAGGAATAATGCCATCGTTTATGCAATGTAGGTTATCTTTACTCGTAGTAGTTTTTGCATAAATAGTACGAAAATTACTACTACTGGTTAAATCTGGAAAGCTGCCGTTATTAGTTCCATCTGAACAATCACCTGTAATCGTCGTTGCAGAAACGGTTGTATTTACTGCTGTGAACGAGTCATCATAATAAGTTCCCCAAAAGCCAACTTGCTCGATATCGCGTTGCATAATATTTATAGCTAAACGTCCTGACTCCTGGAGTTCACCGATAGTCATAGTGTCTTTTGTGGTTACTTTCATACTAATAAAAGTAAACATAACGCCACCAAGAATTAAACCGCCTATAAATAGCGAAATCATTACTTCTACTAGCGTAAAGCCTTTTTGCTTCATGTTAGCTCCTAACATATATATAGCTGGTTAAGACCACTAAACGGCGTTTATTATTAGTTTTATCACCACAGGTAACTTTTCCTGTATTCGTATTTGCTTTGAACTCTTGCCGCCCTTGCCATGATATAATTACTTCAATGTTAAACCCTTTGCCTCCAGTATCTGCCACTGAGGTTGGATTTATACATATTGTCGCATCATCTAAAGTACCCGTATTTTCACTAGCTCGAATAGCACGTTTCCATTGTGTTATATCTAATTTTGCTATATCAGAAGAACTACATATTGCACCAAAGCAACTCGAGTAAGTATTACTATTCGCTGAGCTTTGTATAACGCCTCCGTAATCTTTTATCATATCAATAGTGTCATTAGCACGAATACGTTGAATAATGTCATTTCCCAGAGCAACTGCAGCAGCACGCTGCATAGAGTCAAAGCTTGCTTGCTTTGCTTTTGCTTGCAAGGCAACTGCACCTAAAAGGCCAAAACTAAGAATAATAAATGCAATTAGCACTTCAATCAGAGTGAAGCCTCTTTGCACTTTTATGTGAGGTGATTGCATAATAAAACCAAATAAAAATTATCTGATTATAAGTTTATGTTATTTATTTGAGGAATCAATGAGGACTAAGACAAGCGGTTATATTTGTTGATAAACGGTTAATTAAACCTGTTTATTCAATAACACCGTTGATAATTAAGACTCAAATGTATTTAAATCAGGGGGAGGTTAATTGCAAGGTAAGCCTAAAGCGAATTTTTTACTAATTTAAGCTCACGGCGGCTCACTGGCAATAACTCACTGCACCCTTGTAGCTCAATCATATGATTGCCATTCGCTTTTGAATGCAAAGCAATGACTTTTTGTTTATTAACCAATGTATTGCGATGGATTCGCAAAATATGTGTAGGAAATTGTAACTCTAATTGTTTTAGACTTTGTTCAAGTAAAGCTTCTCCACCACAGAATATCATTTTGGTATACTTTTCTTCGGCACTAAAATACAAAACATCATTTATATCAACACTGCGTAGAGTACCAGCTAGCTGATAAGAGATTTTTACATTTTGTTGTTTTTGAATATGTACTTTATTTAAGCGCCCGACTTGCTTAAGCACCTTTTGCAATGATTGCTCTGAAATAGGTTTAACTAAATAACCTGCAGCACTTAATTGTAAAGCATCGAAGGCATGCTCAGGGTGAGCAGTTATAAAAACAATAGCAGGAGGTAGAGTTAAACTATTGAGCTCATTAGCAACTTGTAAACCATTCATACCGGGCATATCAACATCTAAAAAAATCAAATCTGGCGTTTGCTTTTTAGCAAGTACTAGGGCTTCATTACCATTACTTGCCTCGCCTTGTACAACTATGCTTTTATCATGTGCCAACAAACGAATTAAGCGCGATCTCGCAAGAGGTTCATCATCAACAATGAGTACGTTCATACACTGCCCTCAATTAGCTTAGGAATAACGACCTTGACCCTAAACACATCATTTTTATTCGTAATTGTTAGCTGCGCTTTATTTTTATAATAAATATTTAATCGCTGGCGAATATTTTCAAGCGCCATGCCGTTATTAGGCCTAGTTTGAGCATTAGAAATTGTTATAGGGTTAGAAACAATCATGGTTATATAGCCGGTAGTAATATGTAGCTCTACTTTTATTTCTGCACCATGCTCACTTGTTTCAACACCGTGGCATACTGCATTTTCAATTAATGGCTGCAGGGTTAAACAAGGAATGCTCAATGCAGGTAGTTCATTGGGTATTTGCCAATTAACTCTTAAGCGATTACCGAAACGCCATGTTTCAAGTGCTATATATTGCTTACTCAGCGTTATTTCATCGTCAAGAGATACATTTTTTCCTGAGTGCATTGCAGCCTGCGATAAGGCGGCTAATGCTAAAATAGCCTGCTCTGCCGCATCGGCATCATGATGAGTAAGCTCTGCAGCAGTGTTTAAACTATTATATAAAAAATGAGGACGTATTCTGGCTTGTAAGGCATCAAGTTCAGCTCGAGAAAGCGCTTTAGTTTGCTGCTCTTTTTCAAAATGAATTAATAAAAATTGGACGAATAAAGCCGCCAGCAAAGCCACTATAATGCAATTGCGAAGTGTGAAATAAATTAAGTTATCTGTATCATCTATATCAAAAGCAAAATGGGAAAATAAAATACTAAAAATGCACGTAGATAATAAAAAAAAGATAAAAAACAAACTTAACTGAAAAGTTTGAGTGCGCGTTTGTAAGAAAAATCTACAAAAATATAAAGAAGAGGTACCGACTAAAACAATTAAATGCATAAACAAACTAATGACCCCAAGTCGAAGCCAAATATCTCCTTCTACATTGGGTGCAAAGGCTAAAACAATAGCAATAACTTGAGAAACAACAAGCGAAGCTAGTACGCCTCGCTCATTAAAAAGAGCCGAAAAAAGCAAACCATCATTTTTTAGTGACTTGCTCATAACGACTCTCCTATAATCTAAATTTTAAATTAACGTAGCTCTACAGGAACAGCAAATACGATATTCTCTTCTTCGCCTGGGTTTTCAACAACCTGCGTACCACCAAGATCTTTTAATCGGCTTATAACTTGTTGTACAAGTACTTCTGGCGCAGATGCACCCGCAGTTACACCCACTGATTTAGAACCTGAAACCCACTGCTCTTGTACATCAGTTGCGTCATCAATTAAATAAGCAACAGTGTCCATTTTATCTGCAAGTTCACGTAAGCGATTAGAGTTAGAGCTGTTTTTAGCGCCAACAACTAATAGCACATCAACTTTGTCAGCTAAGTCACGAACAGCATCCTGACGATTTTGCGTTGCATAACAAATATCATCTTTACGAGGTCCGTCAATTGATGGAAACTTATTGCGTAGTGCATCAATAACATCAGCAGTATCATCAACTGATAAAGTCGTTTGACTACAGTAAAAAAGATTTTCAGCATTTTTTACATTAAGCGCAACAACATCATCAACGGTTTCAACAAGATAAATACCACCGGCTGAGTTATCATATTGTCCCATTGTTCCCTCTACTTCAGGGTGACCATGATGACCAATTAAAATACACTCAATACCTTTACGACTCGCACGTGTAACTTCCATATGTACTTTAGTTACAAGCGGACACGTTGCATCAAATACTTTTAAATCACGACGTTTTGCTTCGCTGCGAACAGCTTGCGATACGCCATGTGCGCTAAAAATAACAATGCTGTCGTCAGGTACTTGATCAAGCTCTTCAACAAATACCGCACCACGGCTTTTTAGTCCATCAACCACATAGCGGTTATGTACTACTTCGTGGCGAACATAAATTGGCTTTTCAAAAATATCTAAAGCGCGCTCAACAATACTAATAGCACGGTCAACACCAGCGCAAAAGCCGCGAGGATTAGCTAGTAATATTTCCATTAACCTTCCACCTCAATAATATCAACTTCAAACGTTAAACGCTGGCCAGATAAAGGGTGATTAAAATCAATCGTTACCGACTCACCTTGCACTTCGCGAACTAAACCAGGAAGCTCAGTGCCATCAGGTTGAGTAAACGCAATAATTGCACCTACCTTAGCTGGTGTTTCTGGACCAAACTTACTACGGTCAACGTAGTAAATATTATCTGGGTTTGGCTGACCAAAAGCATCTTCGGGTTCCAATTCAAACGTTTTACTTTCGCCTGCAGTTAGCCCTAATAAACACTTTTCGAAGTTTGCCGTTAAGCTGCCATCACCCATTGTTAATTTAGCAGGTTTGTTGTGCACCTTGGTAGAATCAGCGGCAGAGCCATCTTCTAATTTAATAGAAAAATGGAAAATAACTTGCGAGTTTTCACCAATTACAGCTTGGCTCATGCTTTATGCTCCTTTGGACTCTCGCCGGTGAAGGCGTCAAATAACAATAATGCTGCGCCAATACAAATAGCGCAATCGGCAATATTGAATACAGGAAAATGTGAGTCTTTATAAAAAACGTGAATAAAGTCGATTACATAACCATACGCAATACGATCGTATAAATTACCAATAGCGCCAGCAAGTACCAATGCATAAGCACCGCATAGTACTTTATTTGTAGCAGGTAAGCGTTTTAGCCACCACACAAGCAAAGCACTAATAGCAACGGCAATTGCACTTAAAAACCAACGCTGCCAACCACCCGCTTCACTTAAAAAGCTATAAGCAGCACCATAGTTATGTACATAAGTAATACTAAAAACAGGGAGTAAGTTTATCGACTCTTGATAAGCCATAGTCCCTACAACAAGTGTTTTACTGGCAAAGTCTATTACTAGTAGTAATAGACTCAACCAAAGCCACACTAAACCACTTTTTTGGGCTAGTTTGCTCACTAAGAATAACTCCTAAGCGAATTGACGCTTTTCGCCTTCGCCGTCAACATTACTTACACAACGACCACAAATTTCAGGATGAGCAGGGTTAACACCTACATCTTCACTGTAATGCCAACAACGCTCACATTTAGCAGCATCTGTTGCAGCAACACTAATGAATAAACCTTCAATTTCGGTAGCTTGTGTATCAGCTGGCTGGCTATCAACTTCAGAAACATTTACGGCCGATGTTAATAATACAAAACGAAGTTCATCACCAAGCGCATTTAATTTAGCGGCAAGCTCTTTACCCGTGAATAAATTAACCGTTGCTTGAAGCGTTGCACCAATGACTTCTTCTTTACGTGCAGCTTCTAATAAACGGTTTACTTCGTCGCGTACTGTTAGAATTTCTAACCAGTCATCGTTACTAAATTGGCTATTTGTTGGCGCTTGTAAGCCATCGTACCAAACAGATGTAAATACGTAGTCACTACGCTCACCTGGTAAAGCTTCCCAAATTTCTTGTGCGGTAAAGCTCATAATAGGCGCCATCCAACGCGTCATAGCTTCTGCAATATGATAAAGCGCTGTTTGACAAGAACGACGTGCATGACTGTCACTCTTAGCTGTGTATTGACGATCTTTAATAACATCAAGGTAGAACGAACCAAGCTCACCTGTACAGAAGTTCATTAGCTTTTGCGTTACTAATAGCATTTGGTAGCTATCGTATGCGGCTAAAATTTCGTCTTGCAACTGAGCAGCACGACCAACAATCCACTTATCAAGCTCAACCATGTCATCAATAGCCACTTGATCTGTTTTTGGATCAAAACCATTTAGGTTAGCTAGTAAGTAACGGCTCGTGTTACGAATACGGCGGTAGCGATCGGCAGAGCGCTTAAATATTTCATCCGACACAGTCATTTCTGCCGTGTAATCGGTAGAGGCAACCCATAAACGAAGAATATCGGCGCCTAGTTTATTCATCACATTTTGTGGTGAAATAACATTGCCTAGTGACTTAGACATTTTGCGGCCGTTTTCATCAACAGTAAAACCATGGGTCAATACTTGGCGGTATGGCGCATGACCATTAATAGCCACTGATGTCATCATTGATGACATAAACCAACCACGGTGTTGATCAGAACCTTCAAGGTATAAATCAGCTGGACCAACCAAGTCTTCACGTGCGTCTACAACACATGCGTGTGAAACACCTGAGTCAAACCATACATCTAGCGTATCTTGCACTTTCATGTATTGCTTGGCATCTTCTTCACCAAGTAATGTAGCTGGTTCTAAATCGTACCATGCCTGAATACCTGACTTTTCAACTAGCTGTGCCGCTTGCTCAATTAGCTCTTGAGTATTTGGATGAAGTGCACCGGTATCTTTATCAGCAAACAATGCAATTGGTACACCCCAAGTACGTTGGCGAGATATACACCAATCTGGGCGGCTTTCAACCATGTTTGAAATACGGCTTTCGCCCCACTCTGGCAACCACTGCGTGTTTTTAATTTCTTTTAAAGAATCTTGACGCAAGTTAGCCTGATCCATACTTACAAACCATTGTGGTGTAGCACGGAAAATAATGGGTGTTTTATGGCGCCAACAATGTGGGTAACTATGAGTTATAGCATGATGATGCATTAATGCACCGTGCTCTTTTAATACTTCAATTACGCTCGCATTTGCTTTAAATACATGCTGACCTGCAAAAAGTTCAGTATCTGGTAAATAAACACCATTAGCGCCAACAGGGTTAGCTACTTCAAGGTTGTAATTTAAACCAGCCACGAAATCTTCTTGACCATGTCCTGGTGCTGTATGTACAACACCGGTACCTGAGTCAGTCGTTACGTGTTCTGCAACAATCACTGGTACATTAAAATCATAAAAAGGATGGGCTACTTGCAAGTTTTCAAGCGCTGCACCTTTTACATACCCTAGTACGTGAAAGTGATTAAAACCAAAACGGTCCATAGCATCTTTAACAAGCTCAGAACCTAAAATTAGACGTTGTTGTACGCCTTCATCTTCAACCTGTACTAACGCATACTCTAAATCGGCATGCACAGCCACAGCGCGGTTTGCAGGAAGCGTCCACGGTGTTGTTGTCCAAATAACAGTACCAACACTGCCTTCGCCTTTATGACCATCAGCCAAAGCAAATGCACTAACAACAGCATCTTGATCAACAAATGTAAAACGCACATCAATTGCTGGTGACTGCTTATCTTGGTATTCAACTTCTGCTTCTGCTAATGCAGAGCCACAGTCTGTACACCAATGCACAGGCTTGGCGCCTTTATGCAAATGACCTTTTTCAATAATTCGACCAAGTACACGAATTGCATTTGCTTCAAAGTCAAAGTTCATTGTTAAGTAAGGCTTATCCCAATCTGCAAATACGCCTAAACGTTTAAAGTCGACTTTTTGACCTTCAACTTGTTTTTTAGCGTATGCACGGCATTTTTCACGAAACTCGCTCGCGGTTACTTTTACGCCCGGCTTGCCTACTTTTTTCTCAACCATTAACTCGATTGGTAAACCATGACAATCCCAACCTGGGACTAATGGTGAATCAAAGTCAGATAATGTTTTAGACTTAACAATAATGTCTTTTAATATTTTATTAACTGAGTGGCCTAAATGGATATCGCCATTTGCATACGGAGGGCCGTCATGCAAAATAAAGGTCTTTTTACCTTTCTTAGCGCTGCGAATTTGACCGTACAGGTCGTCTTCATACCATGCTTTAAGCATTTTTGGTTCACGTTGTGCCAAATTGCCACGCATTGGAAACGGTGTTTCCGGTAAGTTCAAAGTATGTTTATAGTCGCTCATTTATCCTACATTCCGTCTCTATCGGCTACCTGATTTAAACCAAAACACTGCTTAGCGGCAGCAACATCAGTTGCTATTTGCGCCGTTAATTGTGTTAATGTCTCGAATTTTTTTTCATTGCGAAGTTTTTTTATTAACTCCACATGCATAAATTGTCCGTAAATATCCTGTGCAAAATCGAAAAGGTGAACTTCTAATAATGCACGAGTTCCATTAAATGTCGGCTTATTACCTACATTTGCAACTCCAAAAATCTGTTTTCCTGCAATCGTTGCTTGCACTGCAAACACTCCGTTGACAGGACACACTTGGCGTTTTAGGGCAATATTTGCCGTTCTAAAACCGAGTTCACGTCCTCTTTTCCAGCCATGTATAACACGCCCAGAAATAGCATAATCGTGACCAAGCATTATTTTAGCACTCGCTAAGTCACCGGATGCTAAAGCATCTCGTATTAAAGTGCTGCTTACTCTAGCATTTAATTGACGAAAGCTCGCGGTGCTTTTTACATCCATGCCCGCTTGCTTACCCATGCTAGCAAGTAAGTGAAAGTTACCTTGGCGTTGCTTTCCAAACTTAAAATCATCACCAACAGTAAGTGCTTTAACACCTAACTTTTTAATCAAAATCTCATTAACGAATTGCTCAGCATGCATGTTTGCAAATTGCTGATTAAAGCTAATGCAAATAACTCGCTCAATACCTAAATCACTCAATAAACGTAACTTATCTCGTAAGCGCGTTAACCGTGCAGGGGCATTGTTTTTAGCAAAAAATTCTTGTGGCTGGGGTTCAAATAGCATTACAGTGCTAGGCAAACTATGCGCTTTAGCATCACTAAGTAAGCCTTTTAATACTTCTGCGTGGCCTAAATGAACACCGTCAAAATTACCAATAGTTAACACACAACCAAAGTGGTGTGGGCGAATATTGTGTATACCTCTAATTAACTCCATGCCACCTAATGCCTTGTTTAGCGAGTTATTAATTACGGCTAAAAATTTATTAAAGCCGCAGAGTTGCCGATTATAATCTTTTTTTTAGTTTGATTCAGTAATTGCTACACTTTTTATCGTATTTAGTCTAACGCCCATCAAAAATAGCATTGCAAAGTAGCTAATACCTGCCAAAGCCACTAATACCATTAATAATATTACCTGCTGTGTAAAAGCCCATGTAGCCCAGTAATAGTAACTGCTCACAAACCATGTAACAGCTCCCATAACAATACTTGCTACAACACATTTTAGTGTAAAGCGCATACTCATTGATGAAAACTGATACACATTTTCTTTTTTAAGCTGCCTATACAGCAAAAACGCATTACAACTAGCCGATAGTGAAGTAGCGAGTGCTAAACCTAAATAACCAATGAAAGGAGCCAACATAATATTAAATACCATATTCAGTACTAAGGTGATAATACCAATACGCACCGGCGTTTTTGTGTCTTGACGAGCATAAAAGCCAGGAGCAAGTACTTTAATCAGCATAAAGCTTACAAGCCCTAATGAATACGCGACTACGCCTAAACTTACTGCTTTAACATGATCAACACTGTCTTCTTTAAACGCACCGTGGTCGAACAATACGGTGATAATAAGCGGGCTGATGATCATTAGACCTATCATTGCTGGTAGGCCTAAAAATATAACAAAACGCACTCCCCAGTCGAGGGTATGTTGAAAATCACTGCTTTTTTTACTGCTATGTAACTTAGAGAGCGCCGGTAAAATAACTGTCGCAATACCAATACCAAATAAGCCCAGCGGAAATTCAATTAAACGGTCTGAATAATAAAGCCATGCTATCGAGCCTGTCATCAGTAATGAAGCAATCATGGTATCAAGCAACAAATTAATTTGGCTAATAGATACGCCAAACAAAGCAGGGAGCATAAGTTTACGTACTTTTTTTACGTTTTCGTCTTGCCATGCCCAGCGCGGACGCGCCAACATTTTTGCTCGGTATAAAAATGGAAGTTGAAACAATAGCTGTACAACGCCACCAATAAATACGCCAATTGCGAGAGAATAAGCCCCGACACTAAATTTATCATGTAAAAAAATTGCACATGTGATGATAGAAACATTGAGTAGAACTGGTGTAAATGCAGCAACAGCAAAGCGGTTATACACGTTCATTACCGCACCACTGAGCGCAACTAAGCTTACAAAAAACAAATATGGGAATGTAAATTTAAGTAATGAGCTTGCAAGCTCAAATTTTTCGGCATTAGGTCCGCCCTGCCACCAATCTATAAACCAACCAGTGCCAAACAATGCTGCAATAACAGGTGAAGCAACAACACCTATAATAGTGACAACCAGTAAAATGGTTCCTAATGTGCCTGCTGCTTGTGCAACAAAAAGCCTGACCTTGTCGTCGCCTTGCTGTTCTTTAATTTCACTCAGCACGGGTACAAATGCTTGTGCAAAGGCGCCTTCTGCAAATAAACGACGTAAAAAGTTAGGAATACGGTTAGCAAATAAAAAAACATCAGCCGCCGCACTTGCGCCTAATAAATTGGCAACGACCGCATCTCGAACGAGCCCTAAAATACGCGATATCATAGTCATACAACTAACAATCATACCGGAGCGAAATAAACCTTTTGACACCTTAAACCTACTCAAAAATCCTCAAGATAGGCGATTATGCCACAGTCTTTTTTATAAATCGCTTTAAAGCACTAGGCTGGGGGTCTGTGCTTTGTTACAATGTCGGTATTAACTGCTAAAGCGGCAAATTGATGCTCGTTATATGGTGCAGTTTTTCTTGGATTGTTAAATTTAAATTGACATCCATGATAGAAACAGGCATATTCCACGGCCTTTAATTTAAGCTTTATTTTAAGATTGTTAGGAGCAAACCTTGGCTAACATCAAGTCTGCAAAAAAACGCGCTATCACAAGCGAAAAAAACCGTCAGCACAACGCAAGCCGTCGTTCAATGATGCGCACTTACTTCAAAAAAGTAATTGTTGCTATTGAAGCGGGCGATAAAGAAGCTGCACAGCAAGCTTTTTCTGTTGCTACACCTATCCTAGACCGTTACGCAACTAAGGGTCTAATTCACAAAAACAAAGCAGCTCGTCATAAGAGCCGTATAGCAGCTAAGATTAAAGCTCTATAATTTGTTTTTGATAGAATATAAAAAACCGGCTTTTGCCGGTTTTTTTTTGTTTAAATTTTAAATGTACTTACTTTATTAGACATTTTCTAAATCTGGATAAAACTTCTTAAGCATTGCCGCTATTTTTTTAGGTGTAAATGGCTTGACTACAAACCCTTTAGCGCCTTTATCAATTGCATCCTTAACATTCTCAATACCTGAATGTGCAGATACCATAACCACATTTGTCTCTGGGCTTAATTCATTGATTTGTGCAATCAAATCTTTACCATCACCGTCTGGCAATTCAATGTCTAAAAAAATGATATTATAATTTGCAGCTTGGCACTCACTAATACATTGTGAGGCAGTAGATGCTTCCTTTACGTTATCTATCCCTAAGTGCATGAGCGTTTGGCTCAAAAAACTACGCACTGTGCTAACGTCATCTACAATTAAAATTGATAGCTGCGTATTCATCTTTATTCCTCGTAGGCTATAAGCTAACTTTAAGTTATCATAATAATTAGCTTAGTATATAAATTTACTCATTTAATTATAGAGACCTACGGAAAAAAGGCCAGATTTGCTTTATGTCTAAAACCCCAAATAAACAATCGTTGCTAGGTAAAGCACCGGCTAGAAAAAAAACAGCGCAAAAAAGAAAACCACAGCGTTCTACTCAGCGCCCTTCACCGGCAGAGTTAAATTCCAGTGCAAAGAATGATACAAGCCAAAAAACAACGCAAAAAAAAGGACTGTTTATATCACTCGCTGTCGTTGCTGTAATAATTTTAGCTTTTCCAAAACCTACCTTACTCACCTATAAAAAATTAGGGATGGTAAGTGAGAGTGTTTACTGGCCCGGATTCTTTGGCAAGGGGGCTACTTTAATTGATTCAAACCTACACCCCACCTATGATTCTAGCCGTGAGTCCCTTTATTTATGCAGTGACTTACAAAAACCGCAGAGCTGCCAAAAGTATCAAGTAATTGCTGATAATGGTTTATTTTCAGCAATCGGTAGTTACCTTTAGCATTAAAAAAACTAATCTGAAAATTTAAAATTACTTGGTTGAAAGGTGCGCAAAAGATCAACATAATGGCGCTCCTTTTTTCAACAACTGAACTATTGAAACGACCATGCTAAACGAGCTAGATTGGCTTTTAAATACTACACTACTTGCACTAGGTTTAGGTGCATTCTTTATTAACCAGATAACACTGCTGCGCGTTGCCGCCATTAGTGCGTGTGGTTTATTATTCTTATCATTTAGCTTAGATCTTATGTCGTCGAGTGTTATTTCAAATATGAGTTTAGTGTTGATCAATACTTTTTACTTGTTTAAAGTTTATACATTTGGGCAGTTTAATGTAACCCAAAGTTAACAACTTTTCCCTAGAATATTTAATAGCCCAGCATTGCTGGGCTTTTTTATTAATAATTCAAAAATATTAAAAAGCACTTTGAACCAAGGTGAAAATTAGAACTTCAAACGACACGCCAACACTACTGTGAAAGTAGTGCTAGTGGGCTGCAAAAAAAATGATGCGAAGAAGCACGAAAACTGAGGAATACATAGTAAGTAAAGTTAGTCCGCTACTGTTAACTCGCTTTTGGTTTGTATTTTAGATGGACTATCTTCAGCGTTAGCCTGATTAAACCAAGCTGAAACACCTAGTATAATAATTGAAACAATAACTAGGCTTAATTTAACGCCACTTTGACTCGATTTCATAACACCCTCTTTATATTTTTATTAGTGAGAATACCTTTTACACTAATGAAAATTACAAATGTTAACAAGCTGTTTTTTAAACTAATTAGCTATCAGCTAATAACCTTTAGTTCTATCTACTGAATTATTGAGTGCTAAGCCCTTATTCAAACGTTGAATATTATCGGCTATTTGGTCTATAACACTATTTAAATCAGAAATCGCCGCGCAATGTGGTGTAAGCGTTATTTTGGGACTCCCCCAGTAAGGGTGATTCGACGCTAAAGGTTCTTGATCAAATACGTCGAGTGTAGCTGCGCGTAAGCTATCGTTATTTAATGCACTTAGTAAGTCTTGTTCAACAACATGAGCACCACGTGCCACATTAATAACAACAGCATGTGAAGGTAGCTTAGCGAGCATTGAGTGATTAATAATGCCTGTCGTTGCTTGCGTAAGGGGTAATAGACATACAAGGTAGTCAACCTCAGGAAGCATACAATTAAGGCCTTCCTCGCCATAAAAAATTTCGACATTAATTGCGCTTTTATTACTTTGCGCCCAAGCACTTACCTTAAAGCCATTATTTATAAGCTTTTGCGCGCATGCTTTACCTAATTCACCAAACCCAAGTATGCCGACATGTTTATTACTATGTGCCCGCTTTGGCTTCCATGTTTGCTGTGTTTGTTTAATGTAATACTCTTTTAAACGTAACTTTTGAGCTAACACATGTGTCAGTACATATTCCGCCATATCTTCAGCTAGCTGATTGTCAACAATGCGGACTACTTCAACACTTTCGTCGAGTAAGGTTAAATCGATACTGTCTACGCCAGCACCAAATGACGACACAGCCTTTAAGTTAGGTAGCTGTGGCCACATAGATTCTGGCGCTTTCCACGCAAGTACAAAATCCACATCATGTGCGTTTTTGCAATCAGGCCATTGCTCTATCAGCGTATTTGGTAACCGCTCTTGTAACTTCGTCATTAGTTTTGTGTTGTCACGCCCAGTAATAGCAACTAATACAGACATAAATTCTCCTAACAATACACTGTTTATAAGTTTGCACTTTAAAAAGTCACACTACTGCAAAGTAACTGTCACACCCTTTTTTTAATCTTACATGGATGGCGAATTGGCCAAACGGAATATGAGGTTAATATGATAAGTGTTGATAAAGTAATTGCTGCAAACTTACCACAACTAGAGAACTCTCCTAAAGTAAAAGGTTTAGTAAAAAAAGGTCTAGGCTACTTATTGCATGAACAGGAGTTTGTTGCTTTTGGTGATGCCTACCCTCACCTACAAGGATTAGAATTTGTTGAACAAGTGCTTGATGAACTCAATTTTGATACCCGCTATAAACCTAAGCAGATAGAGCACATTCCTAACGAGGGTAAACTTGTTATCGTTGCAAATCACCCTATTGGTTCATTAGATGCTTTAGCACTTATTAAAGTACTTTCAACTGTAAGACAAGATTTAAAAGTAGTGGCAAACCGCATGTTGATGTCGGTTACCCCAATGCACTCACTTTTACTCCCCGTAGATAACTTATCAGGCATGAGCAATAAACAAGAGCTTAGTAATATACAAAACCATTTAAAAGACGAAGGTGCATTACTTATATTTCCGGCAGGAGAAGTATCGCGATTAGGGCCAACAGGTATTAAAGACTGCAAATGGAATAGTGGTTTTTTACGTATGGCAAAAAAAGCTAACTGCCCTATCTTACCTATTTATATTAAAGCCAAAAATAGTCCACTTTTTTATGGCACATCAATGATTTATAAGCCGTTGGCAAGTTTGCTCTTAGTAACAGAAATGTTTAAGCAACGCCAAAAATCTTTAGAGTTTGAGATTGGTGCCTCTATCCCTCCTGAATCTTACTTAATAGAAAACCTTAAAGATAAAGAAGTTGTAAACCTTATTCGTAAACAACTTTATAGGCTTACAACAAAAAAAGCCCTACCGCTAAAAACACAAACACCCATCGCTATTCCCGAGTGCCGCAAGGAGCTAAAAAAAGCAATTGAGCAATGCCAACTACTTGGTAAAACACAAGACGGTATGCATATTCATCTATACCAGTATGTAGGTAGCTCACCTATTTTTAGAGAGTTAGGGCGCCTGAGAGAAATCGCGTTTAGAGCGGTAGGTGAAGGTAGCGGTAAACGTCGTGATATAGATAAATACGATATGGATTACCAGCACCTTGTACTGTGGGACCCCATGCAACTAGAACTGGTAGGTGCTTATCGATTAGCCTGCGCACAAGAGATAATACAAAAGCACGGCCGCAAAGGTTTATATACTGATAGCTTATTTTCTTACACCGACGATATGGCCCCTTACCTACAACAAGGAATTGAGCTTGGCCGCAGCTTTGTGCAGCCTAAATATTGGGGACGTAAAAGCCTCGATTATTTATGGTATGGCATTGGCGCTTTTATCAAAAACTATCCACAGTACAGATACTTGTTTGGTGCTGTAAGTGTATCAAATGCTCTACCCGAGCAAGCAAAGGCCATGCTCGTTTATTATTATCAGCATTATTATAAAAGTGGCATTGAATTAGCTACGCCTAATAATGAGTTTAAGTTAACCGAGCTACAGCTAACCCAGTGTAATACTCTTTTTAGCGGCAATGACGTGAAAGAAGATTTTGTAGAGCTAAAACATGTACTAGCTAATATGGGTGCTCAAGTCCCTACTTTATTTAAACAATACACTGAACTTTGTAAACCCGGTGGAGTGCAATTTTTAAGCTTTAGTATTGATCCCGATTTTAATAATTGTATTGATGGATTGGTATTGGTCGATCTTGAAAATGTAAAAGAAAATAAAGCCAAACGTTATTTAGAATAACCAATAAGAAGTAGGTCCTTATATCTATAAAGTACTCTATTTATATTTAATTATTAATAAATATTTGCTCAAGTAAAGTTGTATAAATAGCTTCAATTTTAAGTAAGTCACTAATAGATACATGTTCGTTAACTTGATGAATCGTATTGTTTCGTACACCACATTCAATGACTTGAGTATGGGGGCTGGCAAAAAATCGTCCATCTGATGTCCCTCCATCTGTACTTAGTAATGGGTGACTTGATGTGTTTTTATAAATAGCTTGCTCAATATGAGTAAGTAAACTCCATCCCGTATTATGGCTTGTGTAATAAGGCTCGCATGGGCGTTCCCACTCAATCGTAAAACGCTCAGCAAACTTGTTTAGGGTCTTCATTAATTGCGTTTTAACTGCTGTGCTACTGTAACCATGGCTATAACGTACATTAAATGTGATTTCACAATGACTTGGCACTAAATTATCGACCACATTATTTATGTTAATTCCAGTCACTTGCAGTGTGGTTTTTGAGCTAGCCACATCGAGTAACCAGATCTGATCACTCAAGCTACTTACTATTTTTGCAGCAATATGAGCAGCATTGAGTGTGTTTTGAGGGTAAGCTACATGACCTGCCTTACCAGTAACTAAAATCCGAGCTGAAAGCGCACCACGACGGCCATTCTTAACCGTATCGCCAACTTGTGCCACACTTGATGGCTCCCCTACAATACAGCCATCTAATACAACACCTTGCTTGGCAAGCTTATTAACTATTTCTTGAGTGCCAAATTCAGCCTCTCCCTCTTCATCTGACGTGATAAGCCAGTAAAGAGTCCCTGCTTTAGCTGATTTACTATCAATTAATTTTTTTGTGGCACTCAACATAGCAGCAACACCACCTTTCATATCGGCTGCTCCTCTACCGTATATTGCACCATTTAGCACTCGCCCTTCAAAAGGAGGACTTAGCCAACCGCTACTTGTTGCTGGTACTACATCAATGTGCCCTGAAAAAGCAACACATGGGCCTTCTTTGAATTTTATGCAGGCAATTAAATTAGTTACACCATTTATAGTAAATTGCTCGCAACTTAAACCTAAATCCACCAATTTATCTGCAAGCCAATCAATTGCACCCGCTTGATTAGGGGTTACTGATTCAAAGCGAATTAGTGTTTGTAAGTGCTTTACAACTTCTTTTTGAATATCCGTTGTTTTTGATTTTTTTTCAAATGCTTCTAAAAACATGGTAAACACACTTTATTATTTAATGTGCCTTTATTAAAACGTGAGTTTATGACTAAGCGATGTCAGCCTTAATACATTCATATGACTGTTAATGGAATATATATGTCAATCGTTACAAAGACAGAACGACACTAAAATTAATCTAAATCAATAAAACAATTCACAAGGTTAAAATATTTTTTAAACTTTGATCTAGAACAGGTTTTCATTTTTATTGCTCGGTAATAATAGCGCCAATTAAACAGTAGTTCTTGGAGAACAACATGAAAACCCAAATTAGCATCGCATTATTAACCTCTTTATTAGCAATCTCTCCAGCTGCACACGCTAACTTTAGCGTAAATGTTGGCGCTATTAACGTAAATCCAGATAACAGTAGCTCAGCAATTAATGAGGCGCCGACACTGGGTCTTAAAGGTGATTCAGATACCCAACTAGGTATCACAGTAGATTATGCTTTTAACGATCAATGGGTGTTGGAACTGATAGCAGCAACACCGTTTTCACACGATGTGAATGGTGCAGGAGGCTTAGCTGGCAACAAAATTGCTGATATAAAACAACTTCCGCCGTCTTTAGTTGCGCAATATCACTTTTTAGATACCAGCTATGCGCTAAGACCTTTTATAGGCGTAGGCATAAACTACACTGCATTTTTTGATGAGCAACCTTCTCAAGCACTTAAAACGACGCTAGGAACAGACGATGTAGAAGTAAAGCTAGATGATTCGTTTGGCTTTATGGCTCAGGTAGGTGCTAACTATAAAATTGATAAAAACTGGGGTTTACACGCTATGGTATCAATTATGGATATTGATACCGATGCTACTGTTTATGCAAATGGTGCAAAAGCACTTACATCAACTGTTGAGCTTGACCCCGTTGTTGCTATGTTCGGTGTTAGATACAGCTTTTAAAGCATATATAAAATAGTACGTAGTTACCCAATTACAATGTGTGTTAAAAGGCCGAAAGGCCTTTTTTTCATTTGTAGAGTATTAATTACCTTGGTAAGTTACTTAACTTTTTCTGTTCTAGCATTTCTTTCCAGTGCATTACTTCACTTGGCAATATAGGTGTTTGCCCATCAAAACCAGCAACCTCAAGCATTTCTTCAATACTTATAATACCCTTTTTACTTTTAAATACACCGCGTACATAAGCAATAGCATGTAGGCCTCGTTCTGAGTGAAACTTTTGCTCAATATAAAAGTATTTATGATCCCAGCCCACTAACTTGGTGCTTATTGTATATCGCTGCATAGGTTTAATATCGCGGATATAAGTTATGGCCGTTGCGTTAACAATGGGAAACCAACGACGCTTCATTATTTGCTTTAATAAGCCAACTCGTTCTGTCATCCAAGTTCGAGATAAGTCCATCATCGCAAGGTAACGTGAGTTTGTTAAATGTAAATTAATGTCACAATCAGTAGGTAAAGCTTTGTAATCAATATCTATCGTATCAAGTAAATTTTGATATTGCTTGTTACGTTTAATTTTAAAAAACAATAATAAAAGTCGAATATATAAGTTCACAAAAAAGGTCTTACCAGTTAAATTTATTCGAGTGTAGCATAGCCTCTTGCGAAGACGAATATTCTACTTTAATCTTAAATCATTATTATAATAAAAAGATAACTCATGAAATCAAAACGAAAAATTATCACTGCGCTAGCTTTATTAATACCTAGTTATAGTGCGTTTGCCGACTTTTCATTACCAGGTAAAGGCTCTGTTACTTACCCTACCGGTGTAGTTAAAGAGTTTAAATTTGGTTTTGAATGGCAACAAAAAGCTGAAAAATTCATTATTGGCTCTAAAAGTTACAATATGGAGCAGATCCCTAGTTCTTATTCAGTTGCTATAACGCTTTCAAAAGATGACAGCCAAGTATGGGTGCAAGAATTTAATAATGGGTTTATTAAAGAATTTGAATGGCAAATTGGCGAACATAGGATCACTTTAAAAAAGCAGCAATTTAGCGACCCCGTAAAAGGCGATTATGTTATTGAACTTAATGGCCGTAGCTATTTTTTCACTCGTAATAACGCCAGTATTGTAATGAACTTTAATGAAGAAGGTATTGAGACGATTGCAATTGATGGGGTTACAAAAAATATGGGGACTAAAAATTAGTCCCCATATTTTAATGTCTTTATGTTAATTACACTTTTACTGTTTTTCGGTTAATACCGTAATCACGTAATTTGTTAGCTACGGCGGTGTGACTTAGGCCCAATCGCTTAGCTAACTGGCGTGAGCTTGGATAAGCTGGGTAGAGTTTACGAAGTAAGGTTGCTTCAAAACGTTTAACCGCTTGATCTAACGAACCTTCAAAATCAGACTCTAAATACCCTAAATCGTGAGTAAAAGTGGGTAACTGTAAATGCTCTACGCGAAGCTCGCTATCATCTAGTAACGACACTGCACGGTAAATTGCATTTTCAAGCTGGCGAACATTTCCTGGCCACGGATACTCTTGTAAAAAGCTCAAACACTCTTGTGATAAAACAGGAATTGCATGACCATTTTGTTGCGCATATTTTTGAATAAAATGCTCTGCAAGTGGTCCTACATCTGCTTTTCTATCTCTTAGTGGCGCTATTTCTAAAGTAAGCACGTTTATACGGTAATATAAGTCTTCTCTAAAAACCCCTTCTTGTACCATTGCAGGTAAGTCTTTTTGAGTAGCAGCAACAATACGTACATTTACTTTAACTTCGTTCTCATCGCCTACTTTTCTAAACGTACCATCTTGTAAAAAACGCAGTAACTTAGTTTGTAGTTGAGTCGACATTTCGCCAACTTCATCTAAAAATACAGTTCCACCATCGGCTTGCTCTAATACACCGCGCTTTGGCGCTGCATTTTCTTCGTACCCGGCATAACCAAATAATTCAGACTCAGCAACATCATCAGGAAGAGAAGCACACGACAGAGCAATAAAAGGTTTAACAGAACGATTAGATGCGTAATGGCACGCTCTAGCTAATAACTCTTTACCTGTTCCTGTTTCACCAGTAATCAAAATAGGGGCTTCTAGTTGCGCCATTTTTCGGGCTTCGCGCACAACTCGGCGCATTGCCGTACTAAAGTTATGAATAGTGGCAAAGCTTTCTTGCCCGTAACGTCTAAACGCACTGACTTGCTGCCCTAAGCGACTTTGCGATTTAATATTAATAACCGCACCAGCAAGTACATCACCTTCACTACCTTGAGGAACTGCAATTGGCAAAATGTCTGCAATAAAATCCTCACCAGCAACTTCAACTCGTGTGGTTTGTCCGAGTACTTCTTTACCTTCTAACCAGCGTGTAAAGTTAAAGCCTTTAAGCAGGTTATTAATATTTGCACCAATCACGTCTTTTTCAATTAGCTGTAAGTCTTTACATGCTGCATCATTACATAAACGTACCCACCCTTTGGCATCAATAGAGATAACACCATCAGGCAATGCACGTAGTAAAGTATTTAATTCGTTGTGTTCACGCTCAGATGGTAAAAATGCAGTGGTACGCACATCATGTACACCGTCGATTAAACGTATCGATGGCATAATTTTTTGGAATTGTTCAAATTCAATTTCGGGAAAACTAACGTACATACGACAATTTACAGAATCGACCTCAATTCCTTTTAAATCAACGCTGTAGTTAACTAATATATTAAGGATTTCTTGAGCAATACCAATTCGATCAGCACAGTGAATATCTAGACGCATACATCCTCAAAGAAGGAAAAACTATATTAGCCGAATAATACGCTAAGTCGCTTTGAGAAGGTAGTTTATTGTAAACATTTTTGGACAAAACAGCTTTAAAGCCAAAGGGTGGGATTGTAATTAAACGAAGAAAAACAGCACTGATATTTATATTTAACTATACCAGTGCTGTTTATTAATTCTTATTATGAGACTACTTACCTTGTGGGTAAGCTGACCAATCACCACCATCTAATTGTATAAATGGTCGTTGATTAACGTACATCATTATTGTGCCTTCATTTTCAGCAACTTTAGGTGCTTTAGGTAGGTTTTCAAGTAAATTAGCAACACTGTTATTCCCACCAAACACATCAGTTTGCAGCGCCTTACTTACCAGCTCTGAAAGCGCAAAGTAACTTGTTGAATCATCAACCACAATTTGCGAATAATTTTGTACGTCTGGGCCTATAAATTTAATCGCTACAGGTACAGACACAATCGCAGGACTAGGGATTTCACGTAAACCTGCAAATTGTACCTTATCACCTTTTAAATTAGCGCCATGCTCAGGCACTATCATTAACATAACGTTGCGGCCGCGCTTTTCTAATTTTTTTACAAACTGGTTAATATCAGCAAACAAGTTTTTATGCCTGATTGGGTATGTCTCTTTACTATTTACCCTTGGTTGATTCTCTAGCTGATTACCGTCATGTAAACTTGTTGTGTTGTAGTACATTGCACAGGGTTTACAGTCCTCAGATTGCTCTAACCAACCATCCAGCACAGCTTCATCAGAGTAAATAGGGCTATTATCAAATCCTCGAAGCGCCACTGGCATTGAATCAATATTAAATGGTGGACTATCTAAGCCTCCGTACTTATTTATTAAGCCTTTAAACTCATCAAAATGTCCATCGTGATTCATCACAACGTTATTTTGATAACCTAGTTTCTCTAGGTTTTTAAATAAGTGACATTGTTCAGGTGCCTCTTTAAATAATGCTGTTTGACTCGTTTGCCCACAACTGGCGCGCAGTAACCTTACCGCAGCCGGCCCGCTGTATGATGTAGCCGAGTTAAAGTCTGAAAACACTACATCAAAATCTTTATACATGTCAGTAACACTTACACCAATGGCATTTAAATCAGCAACAGCCATTGAGCATATGTTCAAAATGATAACATCAAACAGTTCACCATTTACCTGGCTTGGAAAGTGACTCATTAATAAGCTTTGTTGTTGATAAAAATCAGCTAGTTTTTGATCAGGAGATTGTGATGCCTGAGTGATCACTTGTGTTTGGGGATTACTTTGATTTTGTGTAACCGGTTCAGGATTAGCGACATTATTAACGAATTGTGTTTGAGAGTTATCTCCTTGCCATCCTACAACTAAAAGCCCAACAATAGTGACTGTTGTAAAACGTATCCATTGCGATGTGTACCAAAAACACACACTAATTACGAACAAAGCTAATAACATATCAATATTAATAACACGGCTTAATAACTCAATAAAGTAACCAAAACTAAAATCTTGAACGTTACCCGCTTGTTTAGTCAACCTGTTTATTGGCGGCAACCATGAGTCTTGGTAAAGTAATACAACTGCAAATACACCACCTAATAGATGTTTAACTTTTTCTATTAATGGTTTTTTAAATTTAATCGCAAGCAATGCAGCAAAAGCCGCATTGGTAAGTACGTTAAAATCAATTGCACCGTAATAAAACAGAGCAAACTTAACTAAAAAATAAAGGTTCCAAACCCCTAAACCTGATAATTTCACTTCTTATCCTTTTTTACTGTATTTGGTGTATAAGGCTCTAGTACTTCATGTTTAAAAGTAAGCTTATAATAATATTTTGTTATTTGAGATAAAATGTATTTGCCTAGTATACAAAGCACCGCACCAAGCACCATAGCAAGAAACACGGTAATTAGAAGCTGATTCATACTCATAAGTTATCTCTTAATTTCATTATAAAAGGCTTAGCATCTGGGCGGCTTTTGCAAGAAAATTCAGGTGTGTTAATATTTTCAGTAACGCTGTTTGCTATATCAGGTGCAAATTTATAGCTATCATTCTCGGCAAGTTTTTGTGAGAAATCTACAACACTCTTACCTTTATAAAAACGCCTTAATTGTTTACATTCTTGCTGGATGTAAAAATGATCAGAAATTACATTTTGCTGTACAAAAAAATCGCTTGTTTTTAATTTAAACAAATGCTTAATCGCATTATCAACGTCATGAATCGCCCCGTGTTTGCCAGAGACTCAATAACTTGAGAAACTGGAAC
>NZ_WTKZ01000051.1:0-29208 GCF_011378805.1 Pseudoalteromonas sp. Z9A6 | reverse complement strand
GCGCAGCGCCTCTAAACCTCTTTGTGAATAACAGTACTTAAAAATATTATTTACAAGGAGAAGTAAAAGAGAAGAAAATGAGAAGATAAAAACCAGTGCTTACTCGTATTTAAATACTATTTTTATACAATCACTTACTCTAAAAGCGCAGCGTCTCTAAACCTCTTTGTGAATAATTGCATTTAAAAATACTACTCACAAGGAGAAGTGAAAGAGATGAAAATGAGAAGGTAAAAACCAATGTTTGGTCGTAGTTGTATTAAATAGCTTTTACTTTCTAAAACCATAAGGGCAGTTTTTACAACCATTTTTGCAGCACGAACCACGCTTTAAAAAAAACCACTTACTAAATATCATGTAACCACTTTGCATGGTGTAGTCGAGCCCTTCAATTAAATTGTCGTTACCTCTATATTGCTTTGCAAAGTCTATTTGGGTTTTAATAGGTTGTGTATAAACACCCTCTAAAAAAGTATTTATTTTATTCAGCGTGCACTTGCGGCATAAACAACTTGTTGCTGTGATATCAAGCGGTAAAATAGCCGGCAGCTCATTGCACCAACACGCTGATATATCGTCTACATTACACGTTAAAGTACTGTGGCATTGAGTGCAGTTAAGTTCAGTCATTATAATTCTTTTTAGTAACAGTGAGCCAAGAATAACAAATATTATGAATACACAAAAAGCATTAGCTGAATTTATTACATTTGGTGAGCAAAGGGACGAAGCTATATCGGTTATCGTTTCAAGCCCTGCTGATAGCAATAAAACTCATTATACTCTCTCAACCGAGGTTTTAATTGATGTGCTGAAACGCTGTTTAAGTAACGAAATAGACTTAGATGATTTAGAGCTTTGGGCAAACGTAATTGAATCGCGAGATGATATTGATTGTACTGAGCACGAAGGTTTTATTTATGCGCTCAGTAATAGCGAGCAAATGGGAGAGCTTAATCATCAAAAGCTTGCTCAAATAGTTGCGTTAGTAAAAGTTTGATTTGTTTAAAAAGCGAGGTGTAAAACTTCACCAAAAAAAACCGCACTTCAATTGAATGCGGTTTTTTAAATTGAAGGTAATCGTTTTAAGCGATTATTTATGATATCCCAAGCACGTTTCTACTTCGTTTTTAGAACCTAAAATAACAGCTACTCGCTGGTGGATTGCATCAGGCTGAATATCCATAATACGCTCAGTACCGGTTGAAGCGATACCGCCAGCTTGCTCTACTAACATAGCCATTGGATTTGCTTCGTAAAGTAGGCGTAATTTATTTGGCTTTTTAGGATCTTTCGTGTCTGTAGGGTAAGTAAACAAACCGCCACGGCTAAGCACGCGATGTACATCGCCCACCATTGCTGCAATCCAGCGCATATTAAAGTTTTTAGCGCGCGGGCCTGTATCGCCTGCTAGCAAATCATTGATATAGTTTTGCATAGCTGGCTGCCAATGGCGTTGGTTAGACGTATTAATGGCAAATTCGTTTGTATCAGCAGGAATGCTTGCAAAATCTTGTGTAAGTAAAAAGCTGCCTTGTGTTTTATCAAGAGTAAACATGCGCGTGCCTTTACCTGTAGTCAGCGCAAGCATTGTTGATGGCCCGTAAAGTACGTAACCTGCAGCAACTTGCTTATGGCCGGGCTGCATAAATATGCTTTGATCAGCAGCGTCTGAGCCTTCAGGCGCTTCCATAATAGAAAATATAGTACCCACAAGTGAGTTAATATCCGTATTTGACGAGCCATCGAGTGGATCAAATGCCACTATAAATTTAGCGTCTGGGTTACCTGCTACTGTGTAGTCTTCTTCTTCAGACGCGATTGCTTTAACCGTACCTGATTCCAGTAAAATATCTTTTAACAGCTGATTAGATAATACATCGAGTTTTTTTTGAGTTTCACCTTGAATGTTTTCATCAAGGGTTGAGCCTAATACGCCAGAAAGCGCGCCTTGACCAACGCGAAACGAAATTTCTTTACATGCTGCTAAAATTGTTCGAATTAATGATAAAAGTTCTCTTGAACAACCATCTTCAAGTAATACTGGAGGGAGTCTACGCATTCTATTTTCCTGATAACGTGTTAAAACCAATCATAATGTGAGAGAGATTAGCTTAGAGCGCTGAAATTCGTCTTAAATAACTGTATTGTTTAAATAGCACCCTATAATGGGACCACCTAATCGTACTTAAAACACAAATAACAAAGATAAGATTATGAAAAAAATACCACTACTAAGTTACATATTCTTTACTGTGCTGTGCTCTATCATAACTCAAGCGCACGCAGCAATTAAGTCAATTGATGAATTTACTACGCAAATGAATCATTTTCCGGGCTATTATTCGTTTTTTTACGACACCCAAAACGGGAAAGTATATTTAAAAGTAGATAAGTTTGAACAACAATTTTTACTGCAGCAAAGCTTGCCTTACGGTATTGGCTCTAACGATATAGGCCTCGATAGAGGTCAGCTTGGTAACACGCACCTTGTGCAATTTGAGCGTTTTGGCGACAAAGTAATGCTGCGGGCTGTAAATACTTACTATCGTGCCAACACAAGCAATAAGGCTGAACAGCAAAGTATTAAAGAAGCGTTTGCATCAAGTATACTTGCTGGTTTTAAAGTGGTCGCAGAAGATAAAGCCACAGCACTTATTGATTACACGCCTTATTTATTAAGTGATGTACACGGTGTAAGCCGCACGCTTGCTGCACGTAAGCAAGGGAACTTTAGTCTTGATGAATCACGTAGCGCCGTTTATATGAATCGCTCAAAAGCATTTGTAAAAAACACCGAGCTTGAAGCCGTACTTACATTTAAGGGCACAAAACCAGGTGAATTTGTTCGCCAAGTAAGTGCCGACCCTTATGCGCTTACTGTTCATATGCATCATTCACTTATTCAATTACCAAATGATAACTACACACCTCGTAAGTTTAATCCGCAATCAGGTTTTTGGAGTATAGAGCATAAAGATTACGCAGCGCCGCTTGGTGAGTCTATGTATGTGCGTTATATACCGCGCCATCGTCTAACTAAAAAGGACTCAAGTTTACCTATTAGTGAACCTGTTAAACCAATTGTTTATTACCTTGATCCTGGCGTTCCAGAGCCCGTTAAAAGCGCTTTGCTTGAAGGTGGAAAATGGTGGAACGACGCATTTACTGCTGCAGGATATAAAAATGCATTTATAGTAAAAGTGCTGCCAAGTAGCGCCGACCCTATGGATATTCGTTACAACGTCATTCAATGGGTACACCGAGCAACGCGTGGTTGGTCATACGGAAGTTCTGTAATTGACCCACGTACAGGTGAAATACTTAAAGGGCATGTAACACTTGGCTCATTGCGTGTTCGCCAAGATATTTTAATAGCTGAAGCACTCGCTGCTCCTTATTTAAAAGGTAATGAAGTTGCTAAAAACTTGCAAGCAATGGCGCTTGATCGCATTCGCCAATTAAGCGCGCATGAAATTGGCCACACGTTAGGTATTGCTCATAACTTTGCGGCATCGGTAGGTGATAGAGCTTCTGTAATGGATTACCCACATCCGCTACTTAGCTTTAATGAACAAGGTAAGCTTGATGTAACGCGCGGGTATGCAACAGGCATGGGCGTGTGGGATACCCAAGTAATTAAATATGGCTATAGCGATTTCACTAACCAAGATGAAAGCGCAGAACTCGCTGCTATTTTAAAAGAGAACAAAGGCAAAGGCCTTGAGTTTATATCAGATAGTGATGCTCGTGCTAAAGGTGGCGCACATCCAACAGCTCATTTATGGGATAACGGCACTAATCCTTCGCAGGAGCTTTTAAGAGTACTCGACGTACGTAAAAAAGCGCTTTCGCAGTTTGGTATTAATAATATTAAAACGGGTGATTCATTATCGCAATTAGAGGAAAAACTAGTTCCGCTTTATCTGTTTCACCGTTTTCAGGTTGAGGCTGCGGTTAAGCTTATAGCCGGTGTTGATTACGAATACGAAACACGCGGTGATTCACCTGTAAAAGGCGCACAAGTCGTTAATAAAAAAACACAGCAAGAAGCGGTAAACGCTATTTTTGCAACGCTTAAGCCAAGTAACTTATTACTTCCTGAATCGGTACTATCGCTAATTCCGCCAAAAGCGTATGGCGAGTCTAAGTCGCGCGAGAGCATAGTTGGGCGCACAGGGTTAACGCTCGATGCAATGGCATTACCCGAGGTTGCAGTGCAGCACAGCTTGTCGCTTTTATTAAATGCACAGCGTTTAAATCGCTTAGCGCAGCAACAAGCACGTAGTAATGACTTTTATAGTTTAGATGAGTTACTTGAGGAGCTATATGGCCAAGTGTTTAACGCGTCATCACCTAATACAATGACAGGTAAAATAACTCAGCGCGTGCAATTTTTAACTGCAAAAGCCATGGCTGATATAGTAGCAAGCGATAGTGCAAGCCCTGAAGTGCAGGCGCAGTTACGTTACTACTTAGTTAAGTTGAGTGAAGACTTTAACCAAAACTCAATGCTGAGCCATACAAGTACTGGCGAGAGCGCGTTTAAGCAATATTTAGCTGAGCAAGTAAATCAGTTTTTAATTAAAGGGCAATGGCCAAACAACTTTAAAGTGCTGCCAATCCCGCCAGGCTCACCAATTTAGAATAAAAAGTAGAAGCGCTTAGTTTTAATCAATTACAAAGCAAAACACCGAGTATATTTATACTCGGTGTTATTTTATTCTAAAACCGAATACGTACTCTAAGACTTTATTTGCACTAAATCGTAATCGGCCATACCAGGTACTATTGCCTGTAAGCGAGATTCGGTTACATCGAGTGCATTTAAACATTCGCAATACTCAGAAGCCTTAAGCTCTAATTGATGTGCCTTTTTTTGTAGCGATTTATCAATTTCTCTTGAGATAATATCCATGCGTTGCCCCATGTCGTTAATGCGATCTTCTATATTACCTTCACGCGATTTAAACGCATCTCCAAGTGATACCAAAATAGCACCTAACGATCCATGAACAGCAGAGTGAATTTGCTGGCTGATCTCTTTAGTAAAAAAATCATCTATTTGCGAAAGTGATTGAGGGGCTATAAAAAAGAAGTCATCTCCACGCTTAAACTTATCCATTAGCGCGCGCTCTACATACTGCAATTGTGTTTTAAGTACTTCAGGCTCTTTGTCTGACATACCTTCAACTACGTGTTCAATAGCGCTTAAACCTAAGTTAACACCATCGGTAGCAAGGTTTACTAATTCGGGGACTGTGTGGCGAATACCATTACTAAACTGTTCGAGTACTTTGCTTTCGTCATCGCTTAAATCAACCCAATAACCGCGAATAAACAGTTGGTTATTGTTATTAATTTGGACACGAGTTTGGCCTTTATCTAATATGCGAATTGCATCGTCAGTAATAATTAAACCATGACGTAATTCAACATCGCATTGGGCTTGAGCAAAGACACTAGTGCTTGAGAGCGCCATGGATAACGCCAATATCGAACGAGATAGAAACGCCATAAACACCTCAAAAAGACTAAAATGGAAGGCGAGTAGGTTAACAAAAAAACAACTTTATGCAAGGGAAAATAAACCTATCAACTATCTCACAGAATAGTTGTATAGAGTGCAGCTTGAGTTTTTAGATACGGTTATGTTGGGCAAAATCAACAGTCCAACAAAGGGCTTAATATATAGCTAGAGAGGGTAGAATTGGCTCATAATAAAATAAGAACACGTGGTTTTTAAATGAAGTTTAAAAAGATACAGCTATTTATATCAATTAAGCTTAATAGCCGACTCTAAATTTACTCTGGAGCCGGCTTAAAAACTAAATATTTAGTGTGAAACCACTATTAAGCGAATTGCATCAAGTTGTAACTGCGTTTTTTCAATATACGTAGTTAGGTCGTTACGTTGCTTATCGTAGAAGGTAATTTCTTCTTGGCGAATATTCGGATTAATTTGCTTAAGGGCAACAAGTCGTTCTTGCTCTTCACTGAGTGACGTTTGCATTTTAGCAAGTGACGCTGCGCGAATAACTTCAAGTTTTTCTTGTGCCATATCTTTAGCGGTAGTGATCATTGGGTGGACAGCGCTTTGCAATGCACCGGCAAGTTTACTTGCTGTTTGGCGGCCTACGGCTGATAACTGCTGATTAAAGCCTTCAAATGCCACGTTTTCACCTAGGTTATTACCTGCTTTATCAAGCAATATACGAATTGGTGTAGGCGGTAAAAAGCGACCAACTTGTAATACTTTTGGTGCCATTGCTTCTGCAACAAAAATAAGCTCAACAAAAAAGGTGCCAGGCGGTAACTTTTTGTTTTTAAGTAAAGCCACCGATGCGCTACCAAAGTCGTCGTCACAAATCATATCCATGGTGCCTTGCACCATAGGGTGATCCCAGCTGATAAAGTGTACATCTTCTTGCGAAAGTGCCGTGTCGCGATCAAAGGTAACCGTCATACCGTCTTCTTTAAGCGATGGGAACGATGCATTTAACATATGTTCCGTTGGCTTTAAGATAATGGTGTTTTCGCCTTTATCTTCTTGGCTTACGCCAAATGTGTCAAACACGTTGATCATGTAGCTTGGCAATTCAAACTGGTTATCGAGTTTTTCGATATCAGTTACAAGCGAATCGGCAGCACCTTGACCCGATGAATGTAGTTCTAATAAACGATCTCGTCCGCTTTCCATTTTTTTACGCAGTACCGCATTTTGTTGCGCTACTTGCTCAAGTAATGGATCGAGCTCGTCTTCATCGCAGTTATGCGCAGAAATATACTCAAGTAGGTCATCACGGAACTCTTTATAAAGCATTTGCCCCGTTGTTGATGTAGATTCGAATGCATCTAGACCTTCGTTATACCAACGTAGCAGTACTTCTTGAGCGGTGTTTTCAAAATATGGCACATGAATGTTCACATCTTGTGTTTGGCCTATACGGTCTAATCGACCAATACGTTGCTCGAGCAAATCTGGGTTTAGTGGTAAATCAAACAACACTAAGTGATGCGAGAACTGGAAGTTACGACCTTCTGAGCCAATTTCTGAACACAGTAATATTTGTGCATTATCGTACTCGTCTGCAAAAAATGCAGCAGCGCGGTCACGCTCAATAATAGACATGCCTTCGTGAAATACCGACGCTTTAATTGCTTCGCGTTCACGCAGTATTTGCTCAAGGCTGATAGCTGTTTCAGCTTTAGCACATATAAGCAGTACTTTTTCGCGCTTAAGTGTTTTAAGGGTGTCGATTAACCAATCTACACGTGGATCGAATAAACCCCAGCTTGCGCTTTCGCCTTCAAATTCTTGAAATATTTTTTCAGGAAACAGAGCACGGTGTGCACTTAGTTCAGGGTTTTGAATGCCGCCCATGTTACCAAGAACCGACATAGCCGTTTTATACTGCTTTGGCAATGCCATTGGGTAGGCGTGTAATTTACGACTAGGGTAGCCATCAATGCCGCTGCGGCTATTTCTGAATAATATACGACCTGTGCCGTGGCGATCGAGTAGCATGTTAAGTATTTCTTTACGCGCTGGTAAATCACCTTGCTGTGCTTTTTCAAGAATATCAGTAATGTCGGTTTCTTTTAATAGCTCAATTAGCGTGGCTTTGGCTGCGTCGTCCAGAGCTTGCTCTTGCAGTAATTGATTTGCAGCTTGCGCTACGTCTTTATAATTAGCTTCTTCTTCTTTAAACACGTCGTAGTCGTAAAAACGATCCGGATCGAGTAATTGTAAACGCGCAAAGTGACTGCTGTGACCAAGTTGATCAGGCGTTGCGGTAAGTAAAATAAGGCCCGGAATATCTTGACTAAGCTCTGCCATACGTTGGTACTCTGAGCTTGGCTTGCCGTTATTGATGCTTAGATGATGGGCTTCATCTATTACTAAAAGATCCCAATCAGCAAGTGTTGCTTGTTCAAACCAACGTTTTTTCTTGGTTAAAAACTCAAGGCTGGTAAGTACTAGTTGCTCTGTATCAAACACGTTTGGAGAATCTGCAAACGCTTCGTCGCAGCGCTCTTCATCAAAAATAGAAAAACGTAAGTTAAAGCGGCGTAGCATTTCTACTAACCATTGGTGCTGTAAGTTTTCAGGCACCACAATCAGTACGCGACTCGCACGGCCACTAATAATTTGTTGATGTAGTATCATGCCCGCTTCAATTGTTTTACCAAGGCCTACTTCATCTGATAAAAGTACGCGTGGTGCAAAACGTTTACCCACTTCTTGGGCAATATAAAGCTGGTGCGGAATAAGATTAGCACGCTGACCAATTAAGCCTTTAATAGGCGATTGCTCACGTTCAAATTTATGTAACCACGTTTGGTAGCGAAGTGTGTAGCGATCAAAACGATCGACTTGGCCTGCAAATAAACGATCTTGTGGTTTATTAAACTTAATAAAATGATCTAAAAAGGTCTCTTTTAACTTGGCTGTTTCGCCATTATCAACACGGGTGCCGTGATAACAAAGTAACTCGCCTTGTACTTCAATAGACTCTACTTCTAATTCCCATTCTTCAACGCTTTTGATCACATCACCAGGATTAAATGCCACACGGGTAACAGGTGCTTCTGCACTAGAATAAACACGGTTTTCACCACTGGCAGGAAATAATATGCTGACCTGACGGCCTTCAATGGCAACAACGGTGCCTAATCCTAAATCTGACTCTGTATCACTGATCCAACGCTGACCTAAGGAAAAATTCATGTATGTCTCGTCTATGATGAAAAAGGCGGCTATGTTACCTGTAAGCTAACACCACTGCAAGGCGCTATTTGGCTCACTTTTAATTAATTTTGTAAGTGTTAATTATTACTATTAAAACAGCTTGTTTATGACTCTTTTTTAGGTAAATCAAAACTAATTACAGTTTGTAATAAAACGGACTTTTATGACAAATAGACTAAACTTACATTATGCCTTAGCAATTAAGTATTGCAGGTTTAAGTTTTGCCCGTTTTACTTAGTTATTTTGGTATAGCATAAAAATCATAAAACGTAAGGAAAGTGCTATGGAAAAAGCTTCGAACCTTGAAAGTAAAATGTATGTGCTAGATACCAACGTACTACTTCACGAACCACTCGCTTATTTGTCTTTTCAAGAGCATGACGTTGTAATTCCGATGACGGTGCTTGAAGAGCTTGACCATATAAAAGACAGAAAACACGACGTAAGCCGTGATGCGCGCGTCGCTATTCGTGGATTAGATGAAGTACTTAAAAATGCAACGCCTGAACAAATGCTACAAGGCGTGGCGCTGCCGAGTAACAAAAAGGCAAAAGCGAGCTCTGCCGGTACCCTCATTATTGTAAACGACCATTTATTTGCCGACTCCATTTCTGGTTTGCCTGGTAACGAAAACGACCATCGTATTATCAATTGCGCCGTGTACTTACAAAAGCAGCACAGTGATTCAAAAGTAATACTTGTTACAAAAGATATAAACATGCGTTTAAAAGCCAAAGGCGCCGGGCTTAAATATGTTGAGGATTATCGTACCGACCAACTTATTGACGATATAAGCCTACTCACTAGTGGTTATAAAAAAATTGAAGGGGATTTTTGGGATCATGTAGGGGAGTGTAATACGCAGCAGCACGGACGCGATACGTTTCATCATGTGTCTAAAAACTTAATACCAGATGTATTTTGTAATGAATATTTACTTGATGGAGGGGAGCAGTTTGCGGCGCGCGTTAAATCGTACGATGACGAGCACATAACGCTCAAAGATATTGGTGTTGAGCGTTTAATGCATCAACAAGCATGGGGCGTTAAGCCCAAAAATATTTATCAAGGGATGGCATTAGATGCATTACTGGATACAGGTATTGAACTTGTTATTTTAACAGGACCAGCAGGGTGTGGTAAAACCTTGTTAGCACTTGCCAGCGCCCTTGAAATGGTCATCGAAAAAGGTATTTACGATAAAGTAATAGTTACCCGTAATACGCCAGAAATAGCAGAGTCTATAGGCTTTTTACCAGGCACGGAGGAGGAAAAAATGGCGCCATGGCTTGCAGCTATCACTGATACGCTGGAGGTATTGCACAAAGGCGACGAAAATCCAATATCGAGTCGAAATTACATAATGGAGAAGGCTAATGTACAGTTTAAATCGGTTAACTTTATGCGCGGGCGTAGCATTCAAAATGCGGTGGTAATTTTAGATGAGAGCCAAAATTTAACGGCATCTCAGCTTAAGACGATTATTACTCGCTGCGGCGAAGGTACTAAATTAATTTGTACAGGTAACTTGGCGCAAATTGATAGTAACTATTTAACGCCAGTAACATCGGGCTTGACGTACATAGTAGAGCGCTTTAAAAACTTTGAAGGCAGCGCAACAATAAACCTCAACGGTGTTGTGCGTAGTCGCTTAGCGTCATTTGCAGAAGAAAATTTATAACTTGCGCTTAACAAATTGGCTCGATAGTCTATCGATTGATTTTCGAGCCAAATGGCAGGCAGTACATTGAATTTTTTACCTCTGAAGCATTATTATCGTTCATTATTTATTGCGCTGTTAGTGCCATTGATTGTCGCTTTTTTACTGTGCTTGCACTTATATAATATAAAGCTTGAGCGGACGGTTGAAAAACGCCAAGCTGATTTTACAAATGTTTCAGCACAGGTTACTCACGGGATGGACTCGGTGAGTAATCTACTTACCACCATGTTTAACTTATACGAGCAAGCGACTTATCCCAAAATAAACCAAGATTTGCTCGAAGGCATAAATCAATATGATGGTTACTATTATCGTCATTTTATTGATCAAAGTACGGAAATTGTAGGTAAAGGTGAGTTTGCGTTATCAGCTAAGGCATTAATGCAGTGGCAGCAGGCTATTACATTAGGGCCTTCGTTTAATACAACGCTTGCGTTGATGCAGTCGTTATCTGCTGTAGCGTATGTTGATGATAATGGTTTTGCTTATGTAAGCAGGCACAACAAAAGCCAAAGTTTAATGCTTACTGAAATTCTAAATGGAAAATTTAAGCCAAAATTTTCGCAAAACAAACTTACTTCAAGTCCTATTGTTAAAGTGAATGACAATTCGTATTTTGCTATTGGTCGACAACGAAGCACAGGCTCAGCCGAGTACATTATTTTAATTTATGATGTTCAAGCAATTTCTGGATGGTTAAAAAAGGTGTCACCAAACAGTGGTGAATACGTTTTTATGAACCAATCGCATCAAATTATCGCCAGCTCTAAACAGATAATAGAGCAAGCAACTGCGTTAAAAAATTATTGGCCAGACTTGGCCGATCATCAGAGTCAAAAAACAGTATTAACTAGTGATAGTAATTACTTTATGCAGCCTATGGATGAGTTACCTATTCACGCAGCATTTTACGAGCACAAACCCCAATTAATAAGCTCAATTAAGTATGAGATATTACTAGAGTTTACATTTTTAACGCTATTTTTAAGTATTATGTTTGGCGTGTTTTTTTGGTTAAGTCAGCGTATTTTTATAAAGCCGATGACTCACTTAATGTCATACCTTGAGAGTAACGGTACACAACCCCAAGAGCAGCTAAATTACAAAGTACCATTGAGCTGGCAACCTTGGTTTTCTAAAGTGAAGCGTGTATTTACTAAAAACAAACAGTTAGTTGATTCATTACAAAGTGCAAATAAAGCTCTGGACGACCAAGTTCAGCTGCAATCAGAAAAACTAAGCCGCAGTTACGAAGCGAAAGAGCGCCACTTAGCTTTACTCAACACTATGCTAAACAGTGTGCCAGATCTTATTTACTTTAAAAACATTGATGGATCATTCTTAGGATGCAATAAAGCATTTGAGGCGTATATCGGTAAAGATCAAACTGCATTAGTTGGTAAATATGTGGATGATTTAGGTGACAATGATCAGCAAATAAATGCGCTTGAAAAACAAGTATTACAAAATAGAAATAGTGTTGAACAGCGAATAGAAACCGATACAAAATCGTATCAACTTACTATTGCACCTTTTTATAACGAGCACCAACACCTGTTAGGAACCATGGGTATTGGCCGCGATATTACCGAGCAGCAACAAACATTATTGGCCTTAAAATCATCTGAATCTAAATTTAGAAGTGCAATTGAATTTGCGGCTAACTGCGTGGTTTTACTCTCGCTTGAACACACAATATTACAAGTTAATAAAGCAGCAAGAAAGCAGTTTTCTGATCAGCCAGTACTAGTTGGGGAGCAGTTGAAAGCATTATTTGATGACTCCCAATGGCAGCAAATAAAAAGCACATTAGCGCAATTGCTAGATGACAAAAAACGCGTATACCATTTAACGCTTGCTCAAGGGGGTTTAACAAGCTGGTTGCAACTAAGTGTATCGCTTGTCTGGGATGAAAACCGCGATCCAGCTTATTATGTTATACACATTCAGGATGTAAGTGCCTTAACTAAATCAAAACTAGATGCTGAACGAGCAACCTTAGCTAAAAGCCGCTTTATAGCCAATTTAAGTCATGAAATACGTACCCCTTTGAACGCTGTTTTAGGGTTGCTTGATATGTTAATTGAGCAAGGCTTAACGCAAAAGCAATTACAACAAACGGATCAAGCTAAGCATGCAGCACAAAGCTTGTTATTAATGCTTAATAGAATGCTTGATTTTGCACGTATTGAAGGTTCGCAAACCGATTTAAAACAAGCATCTTTTAGCATGGTTGAGCTGGTAGATATTTGTGAAAGCTTAACGGCTCCATTGTGCGAAGGAAAAGGTATTGAGTTTTTTATTGATATTGACCCGCTAATAGCACCTGATTTGATATGCGACAGTATACGTTTGCAGCAAATATTAGGTAACTTATTAACTAATGCCGTTAAGTTTACAAAAACAGGTTCCATTACTTTAAAAATGGAACTTATTGAAAGCGATAGCCTAGAGCAACAGCATATTTGCTTTAAAGTAATTGATACTGGCATGGGTATAGATGAAGCCGATCAAAGTCGCTTATTCGACGCTTTTACTCAAGGTGATGAATCTTCAACCCGCATACACCAAGGGGTTGGGCTAGGTTTAGCTATTGTTAAACATGCAGTATCGTTAATGGGTGGGGAGATTGCTTTAAAGAGTAAAAAAGGCCACGGCAGCGAATTTTATTTCAGTATTAGCTTTTTAGTTGATACCACTAAAAACACAGTGTTACCGACTAATACATTGGCTATTTTATCTGATCAAAGTAAAGAGCTTAAGCAGGTGACAAATGCATATAACGAACTTGCTAATATTAATTTAGATGAAGTACTAAAATACCCAATTAAGCTCTCTAATACTCAAAAAATAATAATTGATGCAGCTGACTTACCTGCACTTTTAAATGTTGAAGCGATTAATGATTCGTTATCAGCTAAAGAAACATCGGTAATTATTATTAATCATCAGCACACACTTAATTTACCGACAAGCGAGCACTTAGCTGCGCATCACGTTAAAGCATCGGCATTAGGGCAAAGGCTATTTAGTTTGAACTCTCAGCAAAAGCCTATAGTTAATACAAGTGCCGCAGTTCACAGTGCAACTGAAAGTAAAGCTGATATATCGGGTCTACTTGTATTAGCAATTGATGATAATCAGCTTAACTTAGAAATAATTAGCAGTGTTCTGCGCCAAGCAAACGTAAATGTTGTTACGGCTTTAAGCGCATCAATTGGTATGGAATTATTGCAAGTTTTAAAGCCTGACTTAATATTGATGGATGTGCAAATGCCGAAAATAGATGGCTGTCAAGCAACCGCTTTGATTCGTCAACAGTTTGACGCAAAGCAACTGCCTATTTTTGCTTTAACGGCTCATTGCGAGCCTGCTGATGTAGAGCGTTCTTTAAAGTGCGGCATGAATAAACATTTAACTAAACCGGTTGTTGCTAAAGTACTTATTGATGCAATTGCTGATTTAAACTTAGTTAAACCAAGTTTTTTTGAAAAATCATTTGCTTTAACGCAGTTTAGTATGGATGAAAAACTACTTAATACGATGATTGATAAGTTTGCTAGCTTGTGTGAAACCCAGCTATCGCAACTAGAAGAAACAACCAATAAGGATGATTTGGTACGTTTAGTGCGTAGTATCAAGGGTGTAGCAGGTAATTTAGGTTTTAGACGATTATCACATTGTGCTTTATTGTGTGAAAGAACGCTTAAAACAACTAATAAGCCTATTGAAATAACACTACAAGAGCTTATCATACAGCTAGAACAGGTAATTGTTTTTATAAAAGGGCTAGGGGTTAGGGATGTCGAAAAGAGCTAAAGTACTTATTGTGGATGATGATCCAATCAACAGATTAGTACTTGAAAAAACACTTAAAGCAGAACACGACGTGTTCTTGGTTGAAAGTGGTGAAAAAGCACTGACCTTTGTAAAAACAGCGCAAGTTGATTTAATAATCCTTGATGTAATTATGCCTGGAATTGACGGCTATCAAGTACTTGTGGAGCTTAAAGAAAACCCAATAACTCAGTCTATTCCTATTATATTTATATCAGCCAATCGTAGCCATGATGATGAAGCAAAGGGCTTAGAGCTCGGTGCAATGGACTACATAACCAAGCCATTTAGTCCTTCTATTGTTCGCGTTAGAGTGCGCAACCAACTCCTCATAAAGCAAAAAAATGATTTGCTAGAAATGCTAGCTTCGATAGATGGCTTAACTGAAATACCAAATAGACGCTACCTTGATGAAAACTTATCTCGAGAATGGCGCCGCAGCAAGCGAAGTGGAACACCGCTATCGGTGTTACTTATGGATATAGACCACTTTAAACGTTACAACGATTGCTACGGACACCGTGCTGGCGATGAGTGTTTAAAGAATGTTGCGCAAGCACTTGCGGCTCAATGTGAACGTGGCAGTGACTTTATTGCTCGTTATGGCGGAGAAGAATTTGCTGCTGTGCTACCAGGAATTGATAAGCATGAAGCTATGGAGTTTGCTAATAAATTACGCAATGCTGTAAATGCTTTGAATATAGAACATAAAGCTTCATTAAATGCAGACCACATCACTATAAGTATAGGTATTGCCACTACACAAAGTGGTAAAGTATATGCTGAGCAAGCATTATTAGAAGAGGCCGATTTAGGCTTATATGCCGCTAAAGATGCAGGGCGAGATAGAATAGTCGCACGCTAAAAACTTAATATACAAAAAACGCCAATATTCATATATTGGCGTTTTTGTATCAAACATTTTTTATTGGTTACTGCGTGATCATACCTAAAGCGGTGTCACCAATGCCCACTAACTTATCATTTTTAAATACTAGTGGCGTACATTCATCTTTTGTTGTTTTTGAATCTGAATGCTTGCTATGCGTTACATAAAAAAGTACTTGGTATACATCGTCATCTTTTTTTAATAGCTCAGTGAAATTAGGCGTTTTTAATTGCGTTAAAACAGACTGGTAGCTGCTATCCATTTTTAGCTCTGATATCACTTCACGATTATTTTTATGCTGTGCTTGCCAGCTTGATGAGTTTTCCCTGCCCAATGAGTCTCAGCTTCGCCATCTGACACGGCAATAACACAGCCTGTTAAAAATGGAGCGATTAAAGCGGCTGCTAAAAGTGATTTTTTCATTTTTATTTACCTTAATAAGATTTTTAATTGGTTATTAACTGTATTAAAGCAAAGAGTAGACCATATTGATAAGTTGTTATGAATCAGTTTGTTAAGTGAGTTAAGCTGTTTTTATCTAATAAAATATTAAATATATTAGTAAAAACAGCCATTTTTTAGCTTATTTGATTACTACAATAAAATGGCTAAACCAAGCGGTTGCGTGATTCACCTTTAGTAAATGCAGCAATATTTAAACTTACTTCATTAATTAGACGCACAATAGATTCAGTACTTGCCCATGCAATATGTGGAGTAAGCAATAAGTTATTGCCTGTGTAACTAGCAAGTGGGTTTGAAGCTTCAGCAGGTTCTTTAGTGAGTACATCAACGCCCGCACCGGCAATTAGGTTTTGCTCAAGCGCTGTTGCTAAGTCGGCTTCGTTAATAATACCACCACGTGCCGTATTAATAATTATAGCGCTTGGCTTCATCATTTTAAGCTCATTAAGTGCAATTAAATCACGTGTTTCATCTGTAAGCGGGCAGTGTATGCTGATTATATCGGCTGTTTTAATGACATCTTCAAAAGGCGTACGACCATCACGACATTTAACCCCTTTACGCTCTGCAACAATGACATTAGCGCCAAATGCCTCAGCCACTTTAGCAACGCCTTTGCCTAGTGTACCGCCGCCTATAATGGCAAATGTTTTACCCTGTAAGTCGTTAAAGCTGTAATCAAGAATACAAAACATTTCACTTTTTTGCCACGCGCCCTGCTGGCAATCTGCCTGATAGCGGTGGGTGTTACCCAGTAAGTTAGTAATTAAAGAAAATGTATGTTGAACAACAGAAGGTGTTGAGTAGCCAGCTACATTAGTGACGGCAATACCAAATTCTTTAGCGGCTTCTAAATCAACATTATTAGTACCGGTTGCACTTACGCAAATTAATTTCAGCTGTGTTAGCTGACTAATCGTATCGCGACTCAAAACTGCTTTATTAGTGATTAATACATCAGCGCCTTGGCAATGCTCAATAACTTGCTCTGGGCTGGTAAGTTCATAAGTCGTTAATTTACCAAGTTGTTCTATACACGAAAGAGATGTTTTAGCTAACGTTGCGTTATCAAGAATAGTAATGTTCATTATGAGCCCTAAAATAAGTGGATCTGAAAGAGTTAAAATCGTAAAAAAGAGGCTTACGATCCATCAAAAATCTAAAATATGGGCTTAAGGTACTACGAAAGAAAGGCTTTGTTAATGGTATTACTACCAAATGATTAGAGGGCTATGTAGTAGTGGTCTGCCCACTAGCAGATTGAGAACATGGTATTTTGCTAGACTGATCAGTTTTATTGCACTAATAAGCAAGCCTATGGTCATAGAAGGTAATTAAACTCGGCATTAAAGCAAGTTGCTAAAAATAAAAATCGCTTTTTTGGTTATTTCGCATTTTAGATTGGCTGAGTTATAATCGGATATAGACATAAACGGTGCGCTTTAGCGTGCCGTTTTTTAACATTGTAGATGTAGTAATGAGTGAATTAGAAGATAAATACGCAGATATACGCCCATACAACGACGACGAAGTTGCGGCGTCGCTTACACGTTTGATTAACGATGATGCGTTTATTGATGTAATAGCAAAGTATAATTTACCGCGCTTTTTATCGGCAGTGCCTTTTATTGCGCGTCCAATGGTAAGAAGTCAGTTACGCAAAAAATGGGGCAAAGTAAGCACCGTTGAAGATGTGCAAAATGAAGTGGCGCAATACTTAGATAAACTAGTGAAGCGCACCACATCAAAAGTTACCTTTTCTGGGCTAGATCAGTTAGACGCTAATCAGGCTTATTTATTTATTTCAAACCACAGAGACATAGTGCTTGATCCTGCATTAGTTAATTGGGGTTTATATCAGCATAAAATGAAAACAGTGCGTATTGCTATTGGCGATAATTTATTGCAAATACCTTACATTACGGAGCTTATGCGTTTAAATAAAAGTTTTATTGTTAAGCGCTCTGCTAAAGCACCAAAAGAAATGTTAAAAGCATTAACCCAGTTATCGTCATATATCTATGACTCTTTAATCGGTGGAAATTCTATTTGGATTGCACAAAAAGAAGGGCGTGCAAAAGACGGTTTTGATCAAACAGATCCTGCCCTTTTAAAAATGTTGCAATTAAATGGACGTAAACAAAAGAAAGAATTTGGCGATTATATTAAAGAGTTAAAAATAGTGCCTGTTTCTATTTCTTATCAATATGAACCGTGTGCAATTGCTAAGGCTAAAGAGCTTTATCATAAACAGCATCATGGTGAATATATTAAGTCAGCGGGTGAAGATATTGCCAGTATTGTTGAAGGTTTTAGTTCAGCTAAAGGGCATGTGCATTTAGCATTTGGACAGCCAATCGAATCTAAATGTGATAGTGCTGAAGAGCTTGCTAAAACAATTGATAGGCAAATTGTAGATTCGTTTTATTTGCACCCAGGTAATTACATTGCTGGTGGCTGTAAAGAGGCGGTAATAGACTCTCCAGATACAGCGACGTTTGAGAAGCGTTTAGCTTGTGTACCAGAAGAGTTAAAACCGTTAGTGCTGGCCATGTACGCTAAGCCATTTCACCGTAAAACAGAGATAAATACCAATAGCTGTGAGTATTAATAATCCCAGCTCAACAAAACTAAGCAGCAATTAAATTGCTGCTTTTTTTTTGCTCAAAAATAACGCTATACTAATACCTCCTCTTCAACTGGGCGGTACATATACATGCAACAAATTGAAATATTTGATATTCCAAGTCCTTGCAAAAGTATTTGCTTAGTTAATAACAGAGGGTATTGCAAAGGGTGTTATCGTAGTCGGGATGAACGCTTTTCGTGGAATACCTTATCGAATGACCAAAAAAAGAAGGTGCTTAGTTTGTGCCAGCAGCGCTACAAGCGCTATCTACAAAAAAAACAGCAAAATGCAGTGCCAAGCACGCAGGCGCAGCAGCAAGGGTTCGACTTTTAAAAGCTCAATCCATATTTGGCTCTTAGTGCGTACACAGTGCCATTGTTAGTTATGTTAATTAATGACATTTTAAGCTTTTCTACTAAGTTTTCATTACGTTTATTTAAATAATGATAAAGCGGATAAGTACTCAATACTTCTTTTACAAAGCAGCCTTGAGGTGACGGGAGTTCATTGTTTTGCATTATAAAGTTAATCATTAAAGCTCCTTGTACTTTTTTCTGAGCAAGCAAATTAAGTTGGGTATTCATGCTTTTAACTTTAATAATATTCCCTGCAAACTGTGTGCTTGCTAAATAATGTTCTTGCACAGGGTAGCCATCAACAATTGCGACGCTATCGAGCTGTTCTAAACTGTTAGGTAAACAGTTTTTATATAATACTAAGTCAAACTTAAATAGCTCATAATCGACTCTAATTAAGTTTTCGTAATTTTTTTCAATGCTTGCGTCTCTCCCTAACTGCCCATCAAGTACGCCATTATTTGCAGCGAGCAAAGCATTTTGGTGACTAAAATCGATTATATGTATTTTAAAACCGATACCTGCGTATGCTAACTTTAATAGCTCTAAGGCATAATCAGCTTGAGGTGTACTTTGCGGACGATTAAAAGTGAGGTTGTATTGATGACTAAAACAAGAGGCACTAAAAAATAAATTTACCAATAATAACAAGATACTAAAATGTCTATTCATTATCAGTTCCAATTACTACAGAAATAAATAAAATAAGACGCGTATAATAACAAGGAGATTACCTCTTGCCCAGTTTAGAGGGGGAATCAAATAATCTTAAAAGCGAATGAGGAAGTATTGTGAGTTTTAATTTATGCCTATTACCACGTGAAGAAAAATATCAAATTCAGTTAGATTATGAAGCGTCTTTTTGGGCGTATCAAATTAAGCGTAATAAAAAAACGAGAGAGCAAGTTTACAACACAATCCACAGCCGCCCAGTGGCAGAGCAAATGGTTTTGAAACAAAAATTTGAACAGTATTTAGCGCTAATGCTTAGCTAAATATCGATATAAAAATGTATAAAGTTGAAGTGTTAAATGAACTAAAAACCCCACTTGTGAATAAATTTTACAAAAAGCACAGCGTAAGAGGGCGTGCTAATAAACAAGATAAGGTATGGGTAACTTACTATAATAATGAAATAGTGGCAGCATGTAGGTTACAAGATAAAATAGAGTTTTTATTTTTATCTACCATGTTTGTTGCGCTGGAACATCGCGGTAAAGGGATTGCAAAACAATTGCTTTCAACACTCTTAAAGTCGCAAAATAGAGAGATAAAGACCTTCGCATATGAAAACGTAGCTGATTTATATCGCGCTATTGGTTTTAACCAGGTGTTAACATATACTCTTGCTTTACAAGTACTTTTTGATACTTACAAACATCGAAATATAGTCGCTCTAGAGTACCCATAATAATAAATAATAATATGGAATAAGCATGAGTAAATGCGTTAATGGGATAATTAGTTGCTTTGTAGTTTTAATAACTATTCTAAGTTGCCAAGTAGAGGCACAAGTAAAACGTTTATCTCCAAGCGAAGGTTTATCACAAAGCTACGTTAATACTATGCTTATAGACACTAACGGTTACCTGTGGCTTTCGACTGAGGCCGGGCTCAATCGTTATGATGGCTATCAAGTTATTCCAATAAACGGCCCTAATGGTGAGTTAGAAGAGGCGATCATCGATCGTATTTACCAAGACCCTCAAGGGCATATTTGGATAGCCTCTTTACTTGCAGGCCTATTTAGATACGACCCCGTAACAGATTCATATCAGCAATTTCTAGAAAAACCAACCAGTGAAGAAGAGATTATCAATCAGTCTGTTTTTAGTATGGTGGCCGTTGATAAAAAAACGCTTTGGATTGGGCGAGGTCGCGATTGTGCAAAGCTTGATATCGCAACCGGAAAAATAACAACTATTTTTGAGCTGCCTGCTAAATATAAAAATACTCTTGTGAGAAAGCTGTTTGCTTACAATGGTTATATATTTATAGGTACAAGCCATGGCGCATACGTATTTGATATTGCCACAGAGCAAGTTAGACCTCTACAGCACTTAAAAGGTGAAGCTGAACATATTTACCAAAATAATGTTAAGTCGTTCGCATTAGGTGAAAATAAACAGTTGTTAGTAGGGGCGGTACAAGGCTTATACGAAGTTGATATTAGTAACTTATCAAAAATGTTTGAACGCCCAGATTTACCTTTTAAAAGTAAAGTATTACTAAGTGACTTAAATGTTTGGAGCATAGTAAACGAACACGGAACAATAGATTTAGCTACCGACAAAGGCTTGTTTAAATTTGATTTAAACACAAAAGAGATGATTAAAAATACTCGAATAGCCCAAAGTAAGTACACACTTGCCGATACCAGTATTATTGATATGGCTAAAGATAAATCGGGTGGTACATGGGTTGCGACTAAGACTGATGGAGCGTTTTACTTATCTCACGACAGCTATCATTTTAATAATGTCGATGGCACTTTGCTCGGGGGGGATGGTTTATCACATCACTCTATCTGGGGGATTACCGAATATAAAGATAAGCTTTGGCTTGCAACGCATAACGGTATTACCGAGGTTGATTTAAAAACAAATATTGGTAAAGCTTATTTAAAAGACTACAAAGTCGACTTACTCAACACTGAGTTTACCGTATATGAAATAACGCCCTATAAAGATAATTTATGGCTTTATACAAACCGTGGTTTATTTATTTTTGACCCTGTAACGCATCAAGTTAGCGAACCTAAAGTGCATAACCCTGCTGATCAAGAGTTGATTACTGGTAGAGTGCATGGCGTTACACTAATGCCAAATGGAGATCTATACTTTGTGCACTCAGATCATGGGGTATTTACATACAATATAGATTCTCAAGTAATAACGCGTCTGGGTGGCCAGTTCGACCAATTTGAACCCTTTTTAGCTCATGGCTTTTTACCCGCGTTGAGCAATAAGCCAGACTCGCCACTATTTTTTAATGCTGGAATTTTATATCAAGTAAACCCAAGTGATTTAGCACTTAAAATGATTTACAAAGTGCCAAAGCAGCACGAAAACGTAGCCATTAGCGTGCTTTCTTATTTAATTGATAACAACAATATATTGTGGATATCACTTTCTAATTTTGGCTTGATAGGCCTTGACGCATCTACTTATCAATTAGTACATACAATCGATTTAGAGAAGAATAAATTAGGCACATTGCTTTACGATATGGTGCTAGATGATGATGGCATGATCTGGATGAGTAGCCATAAAGGCATTTGGCGATTAAACCCAGAAACACTTCATTTTCAACAATTTTCTACGTCAGAAGGGCTACTCTCTGCTGAGTTTAATAGTAACGCCATGGCACAGCTTAAAGATGGCCATATTGCGTATGGTAGCTTAAAAGGTTTTACTTATTTTCACCCAATGGAAAACCAAAATTACCAGTCACTTATTGATCACGTAAATATTACGCGAGTTGATTTAATGTCACGAGATCTATCGCTTGATTTAAAACAGCCGCTCAACGAAGTTGTGTTAAATCATGATGATATTGGGCTTGAAGTGGCATTTTCTGCCATGGCATTTAGTAATCAAGAACGCATTATTTATGAGTATCAACTCGATAACGGACAAAAAAGTTATACTCGAAATAACAACCGCGTATTGTTTCCAAAATTGAATCCAGGTAATTACCAATTAAAAGTTTGGGCTAAAGACCCCCTGACTGGCGAATATACCTCGCCTGCTATTTTAAAAATAAAAGTAAAGTATCCGCTTTGGCGTGCACCTTATTTTATGGTGCTTTACGCCATGCTGTTTATTGGTTTTGTTGCTATGTGGGTTATGCGCCGTAATAAAATTCAGCGTATTTTATTGGCAGCAAATAAAGAAAGTAAAGAAAGCGAAGCTCGTCTAAAGCTAGCGCTTGAAGGCAGCGAATCGGGTGTTTGGGATTGGGAATCAAGCAATCCAAGTATTTACCAACCTCGCTTAGCGAGTGAGTTAGGCTACGAAAATGAAACCGTGAGCCTTGATGAATATTTATCTAAAATTCATCCGCAAGATAAACAATTATTTCGCTTAGAGTGGCTTGAGTTTTTATCTACCGATAAAGGCTACTTTAATTGTACATACCGCCTGCGCCATGCAAAAGGCTATTGGCGCTGGTATAAGGATTTTGGAAAAGTCGTTGAGTGGGATGATAAAACACCACAAAAAGTAGCGGGTACTTATACAAATATGACCCGTGAGATGGTGTTTGAAGAACACGCTTTACTATTTACGGCAGCATTTGAGCAAACACGTGATTGGGTGTTTATACTCGATAAAAACTTAAATATTCGGGCTTCTAATAAATCACTGCAAACCGCCTTTAACTTCTCCGCTGAGTCGTTATCTAGCCGGACTTTAAATTTAGGTATATCGCGCAGCAATCGTTTTGATTATTTACGCATTATGCAAAAGCTATCTGTTGGGGAGCATTTTTCGTGCGAAGACAGTGTGGTTTTAGCTAATGGTGAATCGCGTCATGTACTTGTGAAAATAAGTGCAGTGGCCGATAACGAGCAGCGCCTTAATAGTTATGTCATTATTTTAACCGATATAAACGCACAAAAATCAGCTGAAAACGAGCTGCACCTATTGGCCAACTATGATGCCTTAACTGGCCTGCCAAATCGTACGTTATTTAATGATCGCGTAGAGCACGCCCTTGAGCAAGCAAAATTGCATGAATGCAAAGCGGCCCTATTGCATATAAACATAAAGCGTTTTAAATACTTTAATGATTCTTTAGGGCACGAAGCGGCTGATGAGCTAATTAAAGAAGTTGCTGAGCGCTTAAAGTGCTCTTTGCGACCATCGGATAGTGTTGCGCGATTTGGTGGCGATGAGTTTGTTGTGTTAGTAGAAGATATTCATCAGATAGAGCAAGTACTTATAATATGTACTAAGTTGATGGATTGCGTGAATCAAAATATTGCGATTAATGGTCAAGTTGTAAACGTTAATTTAAGTATTGGTGTGTCGATATCGCCAGATGACGCAGAGCAAGGCCCTGCTCTTTTAAAAGCTGCGAGCATAGCGTTATATCATGCAAAAGACTCTTTAGAAGGGCGCTACCAGTTTTATAAGCAAGAGATGAACCAGCATGTTCAAAGAGCGCTGCATCTTGAATCTCAGCTTACTAGAGCGTATCGAGAAGAAGAGTTTTGTAATTACTATCAGCCTATTATTAATGCTAAGAGCCAAAAAACAGAAGGCTTTGAAGTGCTGCTGCGTTGGCCCGAAAATAAACTAGTACAAACTCAAGAGTTTTCGATGGCAGCAGAAGGTATCGGCTTAATTACAAAAATTATGCTGCAGACCTTTGCGCGCGCTTTACTAGAGCTAAAAGAGTGGCGAAAAGCCTCACCTAACCTGTATTTATCTATTAACTTATCAGCACTAGATTTTGAGTTTAAAGAACTCGTACCTGAAATTAAAAAAGCGTTAAGTAAAGCGGGTGTATCGTCTGAGGCTATTGTTTTTGAAATAACCGAGTCAATATTAATGCGTGATTCAAAAGAAGCGCTGCACAGCATGGAACAACTTAAAAAGTTGGGTTGTAGATTGTACATGGATGATTTTGGTACAGGTTACGCATCGCTTACCTATTTAAAACGTTTTCCTATTGATGTACTCAAAATAGATAGAAGCTTTGTACAAGACATAGGCATAGACTCTGATGATGAGGCCATTATCCAATCAACACTCGCGCTTGCAGATAGTTTAGGTAAAGAATGTGTAGCTGAAGGCGTAGAAAGCTCGCACCAACTCGCCTTTTTAAAGGCGCGAGGATGCATGCATTTTCAAGGGTACTTATTTAGTAAACCGGTACCTAATACCGAAGTACTACCGCTTATTAATCGCAATTGGAGTGATATATTTAATTAATAATAGCAGTACTTATTTAAGGCCTTTTACCGCAGTGCCTGCAAAACAAATGGCTATTATGCTCATTCAACTGCGTTTTAATGGCCTTATTAGCTTCTAGTTTACTCAAGCCTAATTTATAGCGTAGTTCTTCTAGGTGTTCTTGTTGAGTATCATTAAGAGTGCCATCTTGAATTGACTCATGTACGGCATCTTCAAAAAATTGGCGGCGTTTACGTATTTGTTCTGAAAAACTAGACGCCAGTAAACCGGTAGGTATTGCAACCATTCCCATGCTCAGTAGTGTGATAACGCCACCGAAAAACTTACCCAATGGCGTTATAGGTACTACATCGCCATAACCAACGGTTGTTAGTGTTGCCATTGCCCACCACATAGCCGCAGGAATAGAGCCAAATTTATCGGGTTGTATGTCGTGCTCAATTAAGTAAATTCCGCATGAAGCTAAAATAAGCACGACGGCCATAATAAAAAATGCCGCTAGGAGTGAGCTACCTTCATCCATAAATGCTTGTAACAATAACTGCATTGCACGGGAGTAACGAGTAAGTTTAAAGACGCGCAATAACCTAAGTACGCGTAAAAAACGTAAATCGAGCGGGAATAAAAACATCATTAAGCTAGGTAAAATAGCAATTAAATCAATAAGTGCCAGTGGCGATAAAAAATATTTTAATCTGCGTTTACTGTTCGAGCCTTCCATTGCTACATATTGTGTTTTATCTATACAGGCCCAAAGTCTGGCTAAGTATTCAACAGCAAAAATAGCGACAGAGACAATTTCTAAAACTAAAAATTCGTCATAATATTTAAGCGCCACACTGGGAATAGACTCAATAACAATGGCTATAACGTTAGCCATAATTAAGCTAATAAGCATAATATCCAAAATATGCCCAGCACGGTGATACTCTCCTGTGCCTTCAAATAGGCAAGCCATTTTTTGTCTTAAAGTTTGCGGATTATTCATTATTTAAGTTTAAGCACCATATTAATACTGCCTTCTTCAAAGTCGCGACTAATTTTAAAACCTAACTTACGGGCAAGCTCAATCATACCTGTGTTTTCTGGCAGAGTAATACCTTCAACCGACTCTACACCTTGGCGTTTGCAGTGGTTAATTGCTGCGCTCATTAGTATGCGACCAAGTCCCAAGCCTTGGCAGTCTGATCGCACTACAATGGCAAACTCAGCATGTAAGTTATCGGGGTCCATAATAACGCGAGACACACCCAGTGTTCGGGTTTTACCTTCAAAGCGTTGGCAAACAATAAACGCCATTTCGCGGTCATAATCAATTTGCGTCATTTTAGCGAGTTGGTCGTGGTTAAATTGTGGTAGTTCGCCAAAAAAGCGTTTATATCTGTCCTCTTTATTAAGTGACTCGTCAAATGCTTTATGGGCTTGTTCATCTTCTGGCTTTATCGGTCTGAGCGTAGCTTGGGTGTTGTTTTTAAGCGTTACCACTTCAACAAGTTCAATAGGGTAGGGACGAATAGATAAGCGCTTACGATTGATCTGAGTTTGATAGCGGCTAAGTGTCATGGTGGCATCGAGCACTAAAAATTGACCATTACTGGCAAGTATAGGGTTTAGTTCCATTGAGCTTATGTCAGGTTGATCAATAACTAACTGAGAAATACGCGTTAGCAGTGCACACAAACGATACTTATCAACTTTTTCGGGGAGTATGCGCTCCTTTAATACGCCTTTATCGTGCGCTGCGGCAATTAAATATTTTGCTAAGTTCATATTCAGAGGAGGCAGAGCAACGGCGGCTTGCGCATATTCAAGGCCGGTGCCTGCTTCACCTAGTAATATAACAGGGCCAAAATTAGGCTCGGTTTTAATAGCAATTCGCAGCTCATTAGCGCCTGCTCGCGGCGCCATTTTTTGTAATGAAAACCCTTCAATAACAGCATCCGGATAAGTGTTTTTAATACGGATAAGCATCGCAAAAGCAGTTTGTTCAACTTCGTTGGCGTCGTTTAAATTAAGCACCACACCACCTACCTCAGACTTTGAAGCAATACTTGGGCTAATAAGTTTTAACGCGACTGGAAAACCAAGCTCTATGGCTTGCTCTTTGGCTTCTGTTGGGGTGTAAGCGACCTCAGTTTGAATGCATTTAATACCATAGTGGTTCAATACTTGGCTTGCTTGATGAGTAGGTAAGTAGCTTTGTCCATCATCTAAAAACTCATTAATAAGGGTTCTAGCTGCCACCTTATTTATTTTAGCGTCATCAGTGTTCGACTCGGGTGTTTGCGTTAAATGCTTTTGGTTACGACGATACGTTACCAAGTGCATAAACGCGCCTACAGCACCCTCTGGTGTTCTATAAGTGGGTATTGCGTTGTTTGAGCACACTTTTCTGGCAGCGTAAGATGCGTCCTCACCCATAAAGTTAGTTATAACGTAAGGGCGCGCCATTTTAGGTAATGTTTGTAAGGTTTCTACAATAATGTTGGCGTAGTCTTCGCTGGGCGCAAGCGCTGAGGGAGTATGGATAATCAGTAAGTTTTTAACTTCTTTTGCGTGCAGTAAAATTTCTAATGCTTGCTTATAACGCGCAGGTGCTGAGTCGCCAAAAATATCCACAGGGTTTGAGGTGGTTTCTGATTGCGGAATGACTTTATTTAGCGCATTTCGGGTTTCAATGCTTAGTTCTGCTAATTTACCGGAGCTTTGAATTAGCTCATCAACAGCCATAACACCCGGGCCGCCACCATTAGTTAAAATTGTCAGTTGTTCTACTTTTAATAATTTTGGATGCATGGCGAGTGTTTGTGTCGCTGCAAATAGCTCTCGTAAATCATTTACACGCAGCATACCCGCTCGTTGAAATAACGCATCGTAAACAGCGTCAGAGCTTTGCTTTCCACCGGTGTGAATTTCGGCTGCAAGTGCGCCCGCAGTTGTTTTACCTGTTTTAATCGCAATTACAGGTTTACTAAAGGCCGCGGCTCTTGCTGCTGATATAAAGCCACGAATATCTTCAATGTTATCTATGTAGAGTAAAATAGCTTTTGTTTTAGCATCACGACCTAAAAAGTCGAGTAGCTCATTGAAGTTTATATCAAGGCAATCGCCTACTGATACAAAATATGAAAAGCCAATTTCTTTGTTTTTAGCCCAATCTAAAATGGTTGAGCATACTGCTGCTGATTGCGATACAAATGCTATTTTACCTGGGCTTGCCACGGTATGTGAAAAGCTCGCATTTAACCCAATATGAGGGATCAGCAAGCCTAAACAGTTGGGTCCAAGCAAAGTAACTTGCTTGGCTTGAGCGCATGCTTTAAGCGCGCTTTTTTGCTCCCCAGACAGCCCATCGGCAATAACAATAGCGGTTTTACAGCCAAGCTCTCCAAGCTGCTCAATAATATCAATTAAGGTGTTTTTGTTAGTACAAATAACAGCAAGGTCGGGTACTTTTGGTAAGTCAGCAATAGAAGGGTAAGCAAGTACGCCATGTACTGCGCTATGGCTTGGAGTAACAGGCATTATCGGCCCTTTAAAGCCACCTTGAAGTAAGTTGCGCATAACCACAAAACCAGCCCGAGTTGATATGTTAGAGGCGCCAATAACGGCCACTGAGCTTGGGTTAAAAAATTGGGTTATACGCTTAAGGCTCATGGTTTTTCCTAGGCTGATTAAATTTTGCGTTATTTATAGTTTCAATGTACCCTGTTTACTGTGTTATTTCGAGCGTCTCGATGCTTATTATTGATATCAATCAAGGAGATTATTGTGAATAAAAACCCCGGTTTTTACATTGTTATAGCGGCTATTTGTTTAAGTATAGGCTTAATTAGCTTAGGGTTTATTTTAAAAAGTACCGCTTTGAGTGTGAAAGGGATGGAACGTACTGTGCAGGTTAAGGGATTGGCCGAGCGAGAAGTAATAGCCGATACGGTAATTTGGCCTCTGCAATTTAGTGATGCCGACAATAACCTTGAAAAATTAGTAAGCCGAGTTGAGAAAAAAAATGATGCGGTAACTGCTTTTTTAAAACTCCATGGTTTTGACAACGATGAAATAACAATAGGTAGCCAGTCAGTTATTGATAAGCAAGCACGTGAATACAGTAATGAAAATCAACAATTTAGATACATAGTGCGCTCAAATATTATTGTTTATTCTGCTGCGCCAGATAAAGTGCAAAACGCGCTGAGTAAAGTAAGCCAGCTTGCTAAACAAGATATCGCAATAGTGCAAGATAGCTACGAAACAAAAGTTGAATACATCTTTACTGGCCTCAATGATGTAAAGCCTGCGATGGTGCAAGAAGCAACTGAAAAAGCGCGTGAAGTCGCTAATAAATTTGCTAAAGACTCTAATTCAAAATTAGGCAAAATAAAAACAGCTCGCCAAGGGCAATTTAGTATCAGTAATCGAGATTCAAACACACCGCAAATAAAAAATATAAGAGTGGTAACCAGTGTTGAATATTACTTAAATGACTAGGGCCTGTTGACCTTTCAGAATTAAAATTTGTTCAATCTAGGTGCGATTTAATCGCGGCGTGAGGTTTGTAACCTAGCGGGCTAAGTAAAAACCGAGCTAAGCTTCCGCGTCCTGCTCACGCCCCTTACCTACATCCATGTCATAGGT
>NZ_WTKZ01000050.1:0-29997 GCF_011378805.1 Pseudoalteromonas sp. Z9A6 | reverse complement strand
CCCGCTAAAGCGGGGAAACCAATTTAGCAGCACGACTGTCTAACTAAATCTTCTTTACTACAGCGTTTTGCCGTTCACCCCCGCCAAAGCGGGGAACACAACTTAGTAGCACAACAGGCTAACTAATTTTTTATAAACTAATTGTATATTTTAATTCTTCTCCATTTACCACGGAGATCGCAGAGGATTAACATTGCTAACCTCTTATGTTTCGAACTTTAAATGCTCCTGTTTTATAATGCAAGCCTTTAGTTGTTTTTAATTTAAAAATAACACGAACGGCAATATTTGTAGGTTTTTAATGGTTTTTTCGAAGTAGATAGGCATTTTTAATTGCAATGTTTAAATTTAGTCCAGTCGTTTTATTAACATTAAAAGCAAATTACACTGTGTTATTTAGTTATTTTTAAACAAAGATAAGCGAGAGGGGCTTGTTAAGTATTCAAAGTAATAGATTAAAATTGTTTTAAATTCATGAATTATTAGTGTAAGTAGAATAAGTTTATGAGATAAATGTAGTATTACTAAATAACAAGGAAGCAATGTTTCTCATGCCAAATTACATCTATCCTGAAGCAATCGAAAGCTATGTCGCAACTAAATTAAAAAAATTACCAAGTGATTTTCGTGAATTAATCATCTCTAAAGTTGTTAAGTATATAAAAACAACTAATTCTTTTGCTGAGCCTTCACATATAAGCAAAGACCATTTACCGGATTGGGCAAAACGATTGTTGACTAATGGAGAGCTACTACATCGTTTTAAACCTAATGAGCAACTAGAAAAAGACCTTCATAAAATTACAAGGTTTATCAATGAACTCGTTGAAATTAGTAAAAAGAAAACTAGAGGAGGTTTGCATACTAAAGCACTAAAAAACATGCGCTCCATTGAACACTCCCATTTTAAAAGCTTATTAAAACTTGCTGAAGATTGGTTTAGAAATATTGACCGCAAAGTGTTTTTAGAAAATACAAACGAAGCAAAGAAAGACTTGGACCTAGGGGATTACTTCTGGTCACCTGCAAGTCAAACTTCAGAAATAGAGCGTTGGGGCCAGCGATTGGGAGGAAATTGCTTAGCAGATGGCCATTACCATGATGAGCTTGAAGATGGTGAAGTTGAAATTTGGGGGCTGTTTTCTCGTTCTGAAAATTTACTAGCTGTAGCTGCTTTTATGGATAATCAATTAGCGGATTTTGAGAGCAAAGGTAAAGATGGCTATGAACGATTAGAAAATGCAGCTCAATATAGAGAACAGTTACTTGAGCTTATTAAGTTTAATAATTACAGCGCCACATCTGAAGATGCTACCGAGGTTTTGGAAATACACGGCCAAACAGATATAAAAATATATAACGACGATAGTCCGGCTTATGCCATGTTCGATGAAAAAGAACAGACACTGTTAATATATTCTAAATTACTTAAATGTATCATCCCCCTTCAGTTAGACTCTATTTGTGAACGATCAGTACCTTCACTTCAGTTTGATATTGAATATGAACTAAATAGAGATGTTTCCCCTGAGGTAATAGATGAAATTTGCGTTGCGTTAATTCAAGCTTACGATAACAAAGTCACGCCAGAGTGGTTTGATATTAGTCAATTACAAGAGTTTTCAAGCAGTGGTTTATATTGGAAAGACCCAACAGCAAATAAGTTTTCTACAGATTGTAACTTTGTATTTTCAGAGTTAGACGGTGAGCTATGGTATTACTATTCTAGTGAGTGGGTAAAAAAATTAATCAGTCATGACCTAGATGGCTCACACGTTGTGGATAATAGAAATAGGTTTGCTCAAGTATTTGCAAGTAAAGAACAACGAAATAGCGAACTTGAATTTATTTGCAAACATATTGATGCGTTTCCTGATCTGATGCACAGCCAAACCGGAAATGTACACCTTACCCCTACTATTTCTAACGGAAAAGTTCTAAGTTCAAAGCAAGGGTGGAAACTACTTGATGAATCAGATGATCAACGAATTAAAGTATACGAAAGGGTCGTAGATGATTACTTTGAGACGTTACAGACTAAACAAGTAATTTGCTCATATAACAGTAAACTCAAAGCTGGCTGCTTAGTAAGGCAGCTATCAGCAAGAAAGCATGACGTTAAAATTCAAGCGCCAGGTAATAGCCCTGAAGCATACGAATTAATGATGCAAAACATCCCCTGGAATAGCTATTCTGATATGTACTCAGAGCATAGCATTCGACATAAAGACAACTATGTAGATGATAGTTTTTTAAATAAAAACGGTAATGGAATTATTCCTGATGAAAATATTTTAGGAACGCCATATAAATACAAGGCTTACAAAAATAAAGCTTTAATTTTTGATGAAAACAACCTTCTTCAATTAGTTTTTTTATTGAAGGATGACGTTATTACTCACGTTTACGAACTAAGAAAGAGCAAACAATTAGCCAAAGACTTTTTTAAAATTATTGAAGTTCTTCATTATCAATTAGCAGACAGTATTAAAGAATTAAGAGTGTTGGGAATTAAAAATAATGTAGATGAATTAATTCAAACCATTAGATACGAAAGTAATACAATAGAAATTGTTAGATTGGATGACACGTTAGAAATAAACTACCAAAGTGAAGATGACGATGTTTGCCAAGTTGTTATTAATGTTGATGAAATTTATGTTTGGGGAAGTATTGCTACGAAAGAGCAATATGATGATATGAGGCAGGCTTTATTATTTACCTTAAATTTAAAGCCATTAACTTTTTCTCATTGCAACTTGAGCACATACGAAATTTTAGTGTTTTTTGGCATTACGCTTTGCTCAATAACAAACGAGTTTTTCCTTGAGGACCTTAATGAAGATGATACCCCACCAGAAGGGTGGATAATCAATGGAAATGGCATATCGAATACACTATTTGATGAAGAGCAAAGCTTATTCTATAAAGATGGGCAATTTAATGTGAACTACCATAACATAGATTTGTTTACTAAAAATCAGCAGGCTATTAAAAAGCTTTTAAGTTGGTTTGAAAGCCGCATTGAGCCATTAGAAGAGCACTTTTATGGAGTGTTTCTCGAATAACTCCTTTATACTGAAGCGATTAGCTCTAGCACACAGATAGGTGTTATCAAAATGATTGCACCTATTACCCCCATCTAGTAATATCTTCGTCATGTTAATAGCTAAAGTTGATTTTGTACTAAATGGATTTAGATAAGCTGAATTACGCGCAACGTGAGCGTTTAGCGTTTATTGACTTTTGCTTGCAATTTGCAGGGCAAATATCGCGTGCAGATCTCATCAGCCACTTTGGTATTGGGCTAGCATCTAGCTCTAGAGATTTATCGCTCTACAAAGAGCTTGCACCAAGTAATCTAGTACTCGAACACAAAACTAAACAGTATCACCGCACAGCCGAGTTTAACCCTATTTTTATCCACAACTCAGAAGCTGTTTTAACAAGCTTAAGTCAGGGTTTTGGGGATGGGCTATCTAACGGTATCAGCTCCTCAAGCACCTGCTTTTACGCAGCGCGTATTAACCACCCTAATACGAATACAATTGCCACACTCATGCGTGCAATCAACAATAAAAAAACCGTAATGTGCCATTATATATCTTTGTCATCAGGTGACTCACAACGTGAAATTGTCCCCCACGCAATCGTAAATAATGGGTTGCGTTGGCATGTAAGAGCTTATGATGTAAATAGCGGTGAATTTAGAGATTTTGTGTGTACAAGAATACAAAACGCGCAAGAGATACAAAAACAAATCCCGCTAAAATCAAAAGCAAATAACGATTGTGCTTGGCAAAATATTATTAATATTGAATTAGTCCCACACCCATCTGTAAAACACAAAAAAGCAATTGAGCTTGATTACTCAATGAGTAATGGCATTTTACAGCTGAAGGTACGAGAAGCTTTGTTAGGTTATTTAATGCGCCAGTGGAGTGTAGATTGCTCTGAAGCTGCTTCTTTAAATGCCAATGAATACCACTTGTGGCTTAGTAATATCAAAAAATTAGATAGCTCGGTGAATATGTTAATTGCACCAGGTTATAAATAAAATTTAATTAAACGTAACTATCGTTCGAATAGGAATACCAATGGATCATAGCGCACATAACAAACTTATCTCTTTTATCTGGTCAATTGCTGACGATTGTCTGCGTGATGTATACGTGCGTGGTAAATACCGTGACGTAATTTTACCTATGGTGGTGTTACGCCGTTTAGATACCTTACTTGAGCCCACTAAACAAGCGGTACTTGATGAAGTTAAGTTCCAAGTTGAGGAAATGGAAGCAACAGAGCTTGATGATGCGCCGTTAATTGATGCTGCAGGTTATGTGTTTTACAACACCTCGAAATGGACATTAACCAGTATTAAAAATACCGCGACCAATAACCGCCAAATTATTCTGGCAAATATTGAAGAATACCTAAACGGTTTCAGCGCCAACGTTAAAGAAATTATCGAATGCTTTAACCTTAAATCTCAATTTCAACATATGGCAGGTAAAGATGTACTACTTGATGTATTAGAAAAGTTTGTTTCACCAACTATAAACCTAACACCTGATGAAGTTGAAGATCCAGAAGGTAACAAGCTACCAGCATTAAGCAACTTAGGCATGGGTTATGTGTTTGAAGAATTGATTCGTAAATTTAATGAAGACAACAACGAAGAGGCCGGTGAACACTTTACCCCACGTGAAGTTATTGAGTTAATGACCCACTTGGTGTTTGATCCGATTAAGTCAGACTTACCATTAACATTGACTGTATACGATCCAGCCTGTGGTAGTGGAGGTATGCTTACCGAAACACAAAACTTTATTAATGAAAACTACCCAGTAGAAAACACCACTCGCGACATTAATTTATACGGTAAAGAGATTAACGACGAAACCTACGCTATTTGTAAGTCAGACATGATGATCAAAGGTAACGACCCTAAAAATATTAAAGTAGGTTCAACCCTTTCATATGATGAGTTTTCAACTACACGCTTTGATTTCTGTTTATCTAACCCACCATACGGTAAAAGCTGGGCAAGTGAGCAAAAAAATATAAAAGAAGACGGTGATGTTATTCAATCACGGTTTATTGTTGAGTTATCTGACTATTGGAATAAGAAATCTAGTGTAGACGCCACACCACGTTCATCTGACGGCCAATTACTGTTCTTAATGGAAATGGTCAGCAAGATGAAGTCAACAGCTACCAGCCCATTAGGTTCTCGTATTGCTTCGGTTCATAACGGCTCTAGTTTATTTACCGGTGATGCTGGCTCGGGCGAAAGTAACATTCGCCGTTACATTATCGAAAACGATATGCTAGATGCCATAGTGCAACTACCCAATAACTTGTTCTATAACACGGGTATTACTACGTATATTTGGTTACTTAATAATAACAAACCACAAGAGCGCCAAGGCAAGGTACAGCTTATTGACGCTAGCTTGTTATTTAAAAAACTACGTAAAAACTTAGGTAATAAAAACTGTGAGTTCTCGCCAGAACATATCAGTGAAATTACACAAACGTATCTTGATGCAGCGAGCGTTGAGCGCAAGTTAACGGAAGAAAATAATCCATCAGGCATTGCCGCTAAAGTATTTAATAACGACGATTTTGGTTACTACAAAGTAAATATTGAACGCCCAGACAGACGTAGTGCTCAGTTTAAAGACGAACTTATTGCACCACTGCGTTTTGATAAAACCCTTCGTGAACCAATGGAGCACCTTTACGCTGAATATGGCGACAAGGTTTATCAAGCTGACTTTTTTACAGCTGACAATAAAGCGATGGAAAAGGACGTTATTGCTTGGTGTGAAGATAACGACATCAACCTAAACGCTAAAGCGAAAGCCAAGCTACTTTCAACCGATACTTGGCTAAATGGTAAGTTGCTGGTTGAGCTTGCAAACAAGCTAGCTGAAACCATTACCAAAGAATATAACGATTACAACCTGTTTAAAGCCGATGTTGAAGCTCACTTTAAAGAAGTTTCAGCTGATGTGTTGGCAGATGTTAAGCCTAATAAACGCAAAGCTTTTTACACCACAGTCATTAATGCCATGAGTTGGTACGACGAAAATGCTGAAAAAGTGATTAAGAAAGTGGTTAAGCTTAAGCAAGACAAACTTGATGAATTATTACATCACTTAGGTTGTGAACAAACCTTCTCTTCACCTAAAGTGCTGGCTGACTTTGGTTATTATGCGGTTGAAGGTAAAAAGTTAGAGTTCAACACTTACGAGTCAAATTCTGATTTACGTGACGCTGAATCTGTACCGCTAACTTATAACGAAGGCAATGATAGCGATAACTCTGAAATCCACCAATACTTCCTTGATGAAGTTAAACCACATGTAAGTGAGGCTTGGATAAACCTGGATAGCACCAAAATTGGTTATGAAGTTAGCTTCAATAAATACTTCTACCAGCATAAACCACTCAGAGCCATAGATGAAGTAGCGACTGATATCATCAACCTTGAACAAAAAGCCGAAGGGTTAATTGCTGAAATACTCGGGGTAGAGAGCATAGGTGTTGATTTAGCTAAGGTACATGGAGCGTAGTGATGAATGAATTAACCACTATGCCTAAATATGAGGCATATAAAGATTCTGGTATAGGTTGGATTGGTCAGTTACCTACTAATTGGAAAGCCATTAAAATGAAGTTTCTTTTTAAGGATACTTCTATAAAAAACAAAGCAAAAGAAATTTTATTGTCGGTTACTCAAAATCAAGGTGTAGTTCCAAGAGATTGGGTTGCAAACAGAATGGTTATGCCTTCTGGGAGCTTAGAAAGCTTTAAGTTTATTGAAAAAGGTGATTTTGCTATTAGCCTGAGATCTTTTGAAGGCGGTCTAGAGTACTGTCATCATGATGGGATTATAAGTCCTGCTTATACAGTTTTAAAAACCAAAAGAACTGATTTGATTGAAAGCTTTTATAAATACTTATTTAAAAGCCAGGCTTTTATTTCTGAGCTGCAAACCTCTGTCGTTGGTATTCGAGAGGGTAAAAATATCAGTTATGATGAATTACAATATTCTTTATTGCCCATACCAAGTGAGAAAGAACAAACCGCCATTGCCAACTTTCTCGATATAAAAACAGCACAAATTGATGAAGCGATTGCCATCAAAGGAAAACAAATCGATCTGTTAAAAGAGCGTAAGCAAATCATAATCCAACAAGCTGTGACTCAAGGTTTAAATCCAGACACACCTATGAAAGATTCAGGCGTCGATTGGATTGGTGAAATTCCTGAGCATTGGGAGATATCTAAAGTGAGATATTTAGGTATTACTCAAAATGGTATCAGTGCGGGGGCTGAGTATTTTGGTTCTGGTTTTCCTTTTGTTAGCTATGGTGATGTATATAAGAATAGAGAGTTACCTTCTAAAGTAAGTGGGTTGGCAAAATCCAGTACGAACGATAGGAAACAATATTCAATCCTTGAGAACGATATTTTATTCACAAGGACATCAGAAACTGCTGAAGAAATTGGTTTCGCTTCTATCTGCATGAAGACAATTGAAGACTCTACCTTTGCCGGTTTCTTAATTCGTTTTAGACCTGCTAAAAGGTTATTTAAAGGCTTTTCAAAGTACTACTTTAACGCTGCCATGATGCGTGAATATTTTGTAAAAGAAATGAACCTTGTAATCAGAGCTTCACTAAGCCAAGAGTTATTAAAAAACCTTCCCGTACTTTTACCATCATTAGATGAACAGGAATTAATTTTTAATTACCTCGAAAATGAAACGAGAAAAATTGAAGATGCAATAGATATACAAGTTCAACAAATTGAAAAACTCAAAGAATACAAAACCACGCTGATTAACAGTGCTGTAACAGGAAAAATTAAAGTACCAAAGCTGATGGTGGATAGGTGATTATGACTGAAAAGCAAGTATACAAAATTTTCTGTGATGAAAGCTGCCATCTACAGCATGATGGTGCCGACATTATGGTGTTAGGTGCGCTTCATTGTACTGCTGAAAAAGCCACACAGTTAAACAAACACATTAAGTGGTTACGCCATGAGCACAATTATCATAATGAACTGAAGTGGACGAAACTGGTAACTAAGCAGTGGCCGTTTTACAAAGCATTAATTGATCTTGTTATTGATACCGATGAACTTAGGTTTAAAACAACCGTTGTTCAACAAAAAAACAAACTTAATCATGACCAGTATAATGCAGGTTCTCACAATAATTTTTACTACAAAATGTTTTATTACACCCTAAGAGATTTTCTTGAGGTAAATGGTCAATACCGAATCTATTTAGATTATATGGATACCTTAGGTGGCGAAAAAGTAGCTGAACTTTGCCGCGTATTACAAAACTCAACCAACTGGCATTTAGATGTAGATGCGTTTGTAATTCAATCATATGAGGCACAATTGATTCAAATTTGTGATTTATTGATTGGTGCTGTGTCTTATCAAAATAGAACGGATATAGAACACAGTAGTGAAATTAAACAAAAAATAGTTGATTACTTGCAGCAAAGGATCGGCTATCTATTAAATATTAATACCCCACCGTGGGAAGCTAAGTTTAATATTTTCAGATTTATGCCAAGGAGCGTGTAATGTTAAATGCTCCATTAAATTTGACTGGGCATAATGAGCCGGATGTTTTTGATCATCTTTATCCATTTTTTGAGCGAGATTTTATTACTGTTGATACTTATATTAATAATCAAATTTATGTTGATCCTAAAGGGCAAGGTATACGTGATGGGAAAGAAGAAGTATTTTGGCATATTACAACTAGGGAAAAGTCGAAAACAGTAAAGCAAGGCAAGCAAATGGTAAAAATTAAAACAAGACCATTTGATCCTGATAGAGCTGCAAGAATTTCGTGGATAAAACCTATGCTAGTAAATCATTCAGATCCATGCATTAAGCTTTTTTATCGAAAAGAAACAAAAGGTAAAAAGCATGTAAGGTTATATTTTTGGGCACATCAGCATGACTTTGTTGTAATTGTTCAAAAGCTGGGAAATGCGAACTCTTTCTTAGTCACTAGCTTTTATATTACAGAGACATACAAGAGAAGCTCTTATCAAAAATGGTACATAGAATATACTCAGGGAAATAAACCTGAGTTATTGAATTGTGAGTGGTTTTAAAAAAGAATGGTCGCCAATTATGGACCGGACGATACGGTCACCTCTTTCTACGCAATGGTAGGTGAGCGGATGCATTCTCCTGTAATTAACCATTGGTTGTCAACATATAAATTTAAACTTATATGTATAAGATTTTATTTAATTGAAAAATAAGGATGTTACGTGTCAGTAGTAGTCGCAAGTTGTACCTTAGCGCAGTTATTCAGTAAAGAGAGTATTGTTAGTGCTAATGAAACTGAAATTCATGGCGAATTAGCCATACCTGAATATCAGCGCCCTTATCGTTGGGGCGAAGTGCAAATAACAAAACTGTTAAGTGATTATCAGCTTTTTTTAACTGATTTAGCACAAAGTGATACTGCCTATGGATATTACCTCGGCAGTGTTATTTTGCATCAGTCAGCTGAAAATGGTCAGTTAAATATTATTGATGGTCAGCAACGCTTAACCACGTTAGCATTGATTGCCTATGTGCAAAGTTTGGCTAATCAAGATAATGAACAAGATGCATTTGAACCAAGCTCTTTTGAACTTTCTTTAAGCTACGACTCACCTGAATCGCAACAAAAAATCATCAAAAACCTGATTTGGTTACAGGAGTGGCTGCAAAGCAATGCTAGCCAAATTGCCACATTTGATGCCAATAAAATAAACTTAACGCTGGTTGTTACACGCTCAGAAGACGATGCCTATCGCTTTTTCGAAACTCAAAATACCGGTGGGGTAAGGCTAAGCGGCCCCGATATTATTAAAGCGCATCACCTTAGAGCCATTGCACGCCAAAGCCAAAATGAGTTTGCTGCTAAGTGGGAGGCTCTTGGCGATTTAAACTCTGTTGTTGGCTCATTAGTTAAAGGGCGCTACTGGCAAAAACTGTATAACCGTAATGTACCTTCTCATCGTCAACCGCATTTAGTGAGAAGTGCTGTGGTAAATGAACTTGGTGAAAGTACGGGTAAAGGTGATGACATTGCTTTTGGACGATTTGAGCGATCTTACCTGCCTGATGGTGGTCAAATAGATAAACAAGCACAACAAGGTTATGAGCTAAGACAGCCATTAAATAGCGGTATTAATACCATTCATTATTTAAGCTATTTTGAACAATTAAGAAGTAAATATTTAATCGACCCATTTAAAAATAATAAAGTTAAAAACAACAAGGTTAAAAATAAAAATGTAATTGCAAAAACTTCCGTAAAAGCAGGAAACACGCTTGATAGCTTCTTCCATTTTTATCAAAACCTAATCTGCAAACTGGACGGTTGTAGCTATGTAAAAGGGTTATATGATACTGCATTGCTTATTTACATTAGCCAATTTGGCGAACAACAATTAGACATTGCCGCGAAAAAGCTGTTTCGCGTTATTTACTCACCTCGAGTAAGTAATCAAAAAGCGGTGAGAGAAAACTCTATATCAGCATTTGTTCGCGATAACCCCGTACTTGACTGGATTGCAGCCAGCTACACTCCAAACATGTGTTTTGACTATTTAGATCGTTTTAGTTTTAAAACTGATCCTGCCAACTTAGCGGTAGATAAAAATAGCGTTAAAAAACGCTTTATATTTAATGTATTAAAGCATTTTGGAATAGAGGTTATTGAAACCGAATCAGCCCAAACACTTGCTAACACTTATACCGTACAGTTGGACGCTTACATTCTTTCTTTAGGCACTGAAACTGTGCCTGTAAATCAGCTAAGTATGCGCAAAAATAATGGAGAGCAACATGGGTAATGTATTTACAGATGAAGCTAATACAAAAGGAAATCAGGTGACACAGCATCATGTTGAAACACAAGTGCTCACGCTAAATTACATTCAAACCAATGAATATCAATTTAGTATTCCAAGTTACCAGCGCCCTTATGTTTGGCCAGATGAAGCCGTGTTAAAGCTATTTAAAGATATTAACGATGCACGTGTAGCAGATGAGCCTAATTACTTTATTGGTACAGTACTTACCTCAATTGAGCAAGATGAAGAAGGTAATGGTATTTATGAGCTAATTGACGGGCAGCAACGCACCACCACGTTAATGCTTATTGCGCTTGCGTTTAAAATGGCAAAAGTTGATTCAGCCATTGCCGATATAGCCGCTTTTAACAAACAGCCGCGACTGCAATTTACTATTCGTGATCAAGTTCAACACTTGTTAGGTAGTTTGGCGGGGTTAGATGATTATGTATTTCCTGGGCTAGAAGCCATTGGTGATAACCCATATTTAAAACGCATATATGCTGCATTACAGGTATTAGAGCAACAAGTTAAAGCCCTTAAACACGAAGACCGTATTTTATTAGGTGATTACATTTTTAATCATGTGCAATGGGTGAATAATATTGTACCTAAGCAAATGGATTTAAACCGCTTATTCGCCACCATGAATACCGCTGGTATACAGCTTGAACAGGCTGATATTTTAAAATCAAAACTGCTCAAACAGGTTACTACCGATAAGCCTTTATTCGATGCTATGTGGTTGGCGTGCGAGCACATGGAAAATTATTTTGAGCGCAATGTACGTAAAGTTTTTCCTAAAGCACCGTGGAATGGCATTAAATCAGAACATTTAGCTTGTTTTGATGAAGCGTTATTTGTAAAAAACGCTGGTAGCACTGCGCAAAAAGTAGGCTTAACCATTATGCAACTAGCTGAGCAATTAAATGGAAGTGCAGCGGATACAGATAAAAACAATGATGCTAGTGCAAGCTCGGATAATGACAACGAGCAGGACTCTGGCACCTACGACTTAGAAAAAGAAACAGTTTATTGCCGACCAATTATTAGTTTTCCATTGTTACTTATTCACGCCTATCGCATTTATTTAGCTAACCGTGCTGTTGAGTTAGGTGATAGCACTGATGATGTTATCCCTCGAGTTCATGCAGACAAGTTGCTAGAAACATTCGAGCCACTTACTAAAGCAAGTGAAGAAGAAGTTAAAGAATTTATAAAAACGTTGTGGCAAGTGCGTTATCAGTTTGACCGTTGGGTGGTTAAATGGGTTGAGCGTGATGATAGTGATGATGAACAATTACGTTTAACCTATGTGACACGAAGTGAATCAAGTGGCAAGTGGTACATTAATCGTACCCAAAAAGAGTTAAACGAACTAGTAATGCTGCAAAGCGTACGAAACTTTACCGGTGAACGCAGTGCTCAGTATTGGCTCACGCCGTTTATTGCTAGCTTGATAAAAGATAATATTACTGAAGATGCGCAAGCTATAGCGCTGCTTGAAAAAATTGATAATGATTTATCAATGGCTGATGAATCTGAAACTCAAAAAACAGCCAGCTTCAAACAAGCAAAACAACACCAACCAGCAGTAAGTTCTTGGCAGGTAAACGTTGATTACTTTGCCCAAGCGAGAGGTACTAGTTTTGAACATTATTGGTTTCAAAAATTAGAATATGTTTTGTGGAAACAAGAGACGGATAGGCAGCTAGAGCAGTTTAAAAAATATCGCATAACGGCTAAAAACTCTGTCGAGCACGTATATCCACAACATGAAGAGCATCAAAACATGTTGGAACGAGACTTCTTAGATGCATTTGGTAATTTAGTTCTATTAAGCCCAGGTGAAAACTCGTCATACAGCAACCAAGCGGTTAAGAAGAAATTGGTCGACTTTCAAGCCAAACCACAATATGACTCTTTAAAGTTAAAAGCCATGTTCAAATTATTAAAAGAACAAAACGATTGGCGGGAAGCTGAAATAAAACAGCACCAAAAAGAAATGTTAAGTGCGTTAGCAACGCATTATGGTAACAAGGAATAATTATGGTTAGCCAAACAAACGAGCAAGCTTTAGAAGCTGCAATTGAAAAACACTTAACTGGTACGTGTTTAGAAGATTTAAAAGCAGGAGTCCAGGAAGCTGCACCTGATTATAACAAAGCGATGTATCAGCTAGGGTATCCTTCTGATTTTGATATGCACTACGCCATAGATACCAAGTTTTTCTGGAAATTTTTACAAAACACTCAAGAGCAAGAATTAGAGAAACTTAAGAAAAATAGCCCGAAAGATTGGGAGCGTAAAGTACTTGAGCGCTTTGACAAGCTTATTAAAAAACATGGCATTTTGCATTTACTTAAAAAAGGCTTAAGTGTTGAAGATGCGCATTTAAATCTGATGTATCCATCACCATTAGCTAGTAGTAGTGATTCTGTTAAACAAAACTTTAATGCCAATATATTTAGCTCAACTCGTCAATTAAGGTATTCAAAAACGAACCCGTTACAAGAAATTGATATGGTGTTGTTTATTAACGGTATTCCGTTGATAACATTAGAGCTTAAAAATGCATGGACCGGCCAAAATGCTCGTTATCATGGTCAAAAACAGTACCGTAATGATAGAGATACCTCGCAGTCGTTATTGCAGTTTGGGCGCTGTTTAGTGCATATGGCAGTTGATACTGATGAAGTATATATGACCACCAAGCTTGCAGGTAAAAGCACCTTCTTTTTACCGTTTAACAAAGGTAACAATCACGGTCAGGGTAATCCTCCCAATAAGCATGGCCACAAAACTAGTTACTTATGGGAAGAGGTCTTTACTAAAGCTAGTCTTGCTAACATCATCCAGCACTTTGTTCGTTTAGATGGTAGTAGTAAAGATGATTTGAAAAAACGAACCTTGTTCTTTCCTCGTTACCACCAGATGGATGTCGTTCGCCGCTTAATAGACCATGCTTCAACTAACGGTGTTGGTCATACGTATTTAATTCAGCACTCAGCGGGTTCAGGTAAATCAAACTCTATTACGTGGGCAGCTTATCAATTAATTGAAACTTACCCTGCGAGTGCAGACATTCAAGGTAGTAAAGGTGTTGAACAACCGTTATTTGATTCAGTGATTGTAGTTACTGATAGACGATTACTTGATAAACAGCTTAGAGATAACATTAAAGAATTTTCTGAAGTTAAAAACATTGTTGCTCCTGCATTTAAATCATCTGAGCTTAAATCTGCCTTAGAAAATGGCAAGAAAATAATCATTACCACTATTCAAAAGTTCCCATTCATTATTGATGGCATTAGTGATTTAAGTGATAAACGTTTTGCAGTAATTATTGATGAAGCACATAGCTCTCAGTCAGGCTCTGCCCATGACAATATGAACAGAGCGATGGGTAAAACTGAAGTAGAAGAAGCTGAAGATGCGCAAGATAAAGTACTACAAGCTATGCGCTCACGTAAGATGCGAGGCAATGCTTCATATTTAGCCTTTACTGCAACGCCTAAAAACAGCACATTAGAAAAGTTTGGTCAAAAACAAGAAGACGGTAGTTTTAAGCCATTTCATTTATATTCAATGAAACAAGCCATTGAAGAAGGCTTTATTCTTGATGTTATTGCTAATTACACTACGTACAAAAGCTATTACGAGATTGAGAAGTCGATTCAAGATAACCCTGATTTCGATACTAAAAAAGCACAGAAACGTTTACGTGCATACGTAGAGACAAGTCAGCAAACGATCAATACTAAAGCTGAGATCATGCTTGAGCATTTCATACCACAAGTGGTAAATAGTAAAAAGCTAAAGGGTAAAGCGAAAGGAATGGTTGTGACTCAAAATATTGAAACAGCTATTCGTTATTACAAAGCCATAACTAGGCTACTAGAGCTGCAAGGTAATCCGTTTAAAGCCGTTATTGCATTTTCTGGAACTAAAGAAGTTGATGGTATTGAATATACCGAATCTGATATGAATGGCTTTCCTGAGGGGGACACTAAAGATTATTTCGATGTTAATTTTAAGCGTAAAGCCCCAAGCGATCCAATTCCAAAGCATATAAATCAAGACGAATATCGCTTATTAATTGTTGCAAACAAATACCTTACGGGTTTTGACCAGCCAAAACTTTGCGCAATGTACGTGGATAAAAAATTAGCGAGTGTTCTTTGTGTTCAAACATTATCTCGTTTAAATCGCTCAGCACCTAAGCTTGGCAAAAAGACAGAAGATTTGTTCGTACTCGATTTCTTTAACAATGTTGATGATATCAAAACATCATTTGATCCGTTCTATACCTCAACAACATTGTCAGAAGCTACTGACATTAATGTATTACATGAGTTGAAAGACTCGATGGATGATGTTGGTGTATACGAATGGTATGAGGTTGAAGATTTTATTAAACGTTACTTCAATGACGAAGATGCACAGACACTTAGTCCAATTATTGATACCGCTGCCAACCGTTTTAACTATGAATTAGAGCTTGAAAACGAAGATAAAGTTGATTTCAAAGTAAAAGCGAAACAGTTCGTGAAAATATATGGGCAGATGGCTTCAATCATGCCATACGAAATTGTTGCATGGGAAAAGCTATTTTGGTTTCTAAAATTTTTAATACCAAAGCTTATTGTTAAAGACCCTGACTCAGCAGCGCTTGATGAATTATTAGAGTCTGTTGATCTAAGTTCTTATGGTCTTCAACGAGTTAAGTTGAATTATGGTATTGGACTTGACGATGATGAAACTGAGTTAGCACCACAGAATCCTAACCCTCGTGGTTCGTATGGTGGTGAAGAAGAGCGAGACCCGCTAGACGACATCATAAAAAACTTTAATGAAAAGTGGTTCCAAGGCTGGAGTGCAACGCCAGAAGAACAGAAAGTTAAATTCATAAATATTGCACAAAGTATAAAACAGCATCCAGACTTTGAAGCTAAATATCAAAACAACCCTGATCCACATAACCGTGAATTAGCATTCGAAAAAATGGTGAAAGAGGTAATGCTGGCTAGGCGTAAAGATGAGTTAGAACTTTATAAATTATTTGCAAATGACCCCGCTTTTAAAGTCTCTTGGATGCAGAGTATGCAGCACACAGTTGGGTTGTGATGAATTTGCTAAATCATTTTTTATAAGGGATAAGATGATGGGAACAAAAAGAACTCCAGATTATCTTAAAGAGAATCAGCTCGGAGATAACAAGTTCAAAAAACGCATAACTAGGGATTTAATATGCAAAATATAAATATGTACATAAAAGAGAATATTGGCTCTGTGAGTTCAAATGTCTTTACAGCTCCAAATATTCCAGAAAAAAAGCTGAATAATGCGGCTAAATCGATGGGGTTAGTTGATGTTATTAATTCAATAGTCGCTATTTTTGATAATACGGCCTTTGGTAGTGCGAAAGATGGTTTTGCAATTACTGGTGAGAAAATAGCCATAAAGGATATGTTTGAAGATCCGTATTATATAAAATTTTCAGACTTGAAGGCCGTTGAGTACATAAAAGATGTTGAACAAAAAAGTAACGGTAAAGAAAAAATCACAGAAAGTATAAAATTTGTAAAAGCCGATAATTCAAGTGTTAATTTAACCAGTTTATTGAGTTGTAACTATGAGCTATTAGCAAATATATTAAATGATGCAATAAAAAATACAGACAGTTTTGAAGAAGAAGATCAGCTAATTACTCTCAGTGAGATGTCTGAAAGACTTAAAATAGCTTATTTAAAAATAGTTATTAACATGGCTTTTTCCGATGATGGTGTTGTTGACGATCAAGAGTTTGCTGAAATATTGCTTTTAATGACTCGTTTAGAATTAACAACAGAGTCTCGTTTTGAAGTTAGGGGCTATATTTCTAATACTGATACACATTTATCAGTTGCTCAGTTACTTAACGTTATAGATGAAGAGGCATCCCCTAGCCATATAAAATCTATTAGGATTTCATTGGTTAAAGATCTTATTAGTACTTACATGAGTGTTAATAATGGAAAGTACGAAAACTTCGATTTTTTAAACAATAATAAAAAGCTTTTTGCTGTTAGCGATGAAGAAATAGATTTAGCCGTTGATGCAATAAAACTAGATTTTAATATGCTTAAAACTGATTTCACAGATGATGCACTTACTAAGGGTATGAAAGAATTATCAGCTAAGGCAGGAGCCGTAGGGGTTCCATTGGCAGCTGTTTACTTATCTGGTTCTGTTATTGGTATGTCTGCAGCAGGTTTAACTTCTGGTTTAGCTACTCTTGGTCTTGGAGGAGCTTTGGGGTTTTCTAGCATGGCTACTGGAATTGGTATAGCTGTATTAATAGGTGTTGGTGCATATAAAGGCATAAAGCATTTAACAGGTGCAAATGAGCTTGATCAATTTAAAAGACGCGAATTGATGCTCAATGAAGTCATAAAACAGACTCAATCTACAATATCGTTATTAATAGGAGATTTAAACTTTATAACGAATAAATTAAATGAGGCTCTAAAAAATCATTCTTTACAAGATGCAAAGATACAAAAACTTATGAAAATGATGACAGCATTGTCAGGCGCTGCCGATGTGTTAAACGAAAAATCTAATCGTACTCAGAACAACTGTATTAAAATGCGTTGTCCAAATGAATTAGATCACGGTAAGTTAAAATCTCTAACAAAAGAGCCTACAAAACAACAAATTTACACCGTGGTAATGTCTTTTTATATTGAGAAGGATGTTAGTAAGGTAGTTGATGGCAATGAAAAAATTAGTAAAGTTTATAGTTTGAAGAATGATATACCAACATCTCAGCTAGATAAGCTTGCGAAAATATTTGAAAATATCGGCTATTTTAATGCAGTTGACGTTATCAAAGGTAAAGTGTCAGGTCTTTTTTCTTAATGATAAATAAAGACGAAAAAGCCTCTGTCATGCTGGTGCAAAAGCATCAGCTAGACAATGCTGATGCAAAAATAACAGAAATAGATGCTGTTTTAGATTCTTTATTAATTGATCAAAATAACTCAGATGCAAACTTAGACAGCATGCTGGAGAGCATGAGTGATCTATTGAATGAATCGGGTATAGTTTTTGATGAGCGAAAGCAAAACGTAGACTCTACCTTAGACGCTTATATTGCTGATACGAATGGCATTGTGCTGCAAAAGAATAATCCAATACAAATGTTATCTACAATTGATATAGATGATGATACTGATTGGAATGAATATATTTATTCAATCAATAAGTATGCTGGTGAGCATGATATTGACTTAACATCAGATCCCTATAATCAGCTGCTTTCTTTATCTCAGAAAGTGAATATAGAAAAACGAATAAAAGATGAGTTTACTCATAAAAATGCCAACTGCGATAAGTATGATTATTTAATAGCAGGAACATGCGGTGTTATAGGCGGCCTTATTGATGTTTTTTTAGTTGGCGCCCCTGGTGAAGGGCTTTTAGGTAAAGTTACTGATAATGGCACTAAAGGGGCTATGGAAAAGTTTGCTGAAGCATTTGGTTTTGAACGTCAAAATAAGGAATCCCAAGGTTACCAAAAATACCTTGATAGATGTGAAGTTAAAAATAAACCTCCACTTGATAAAGAAACGTGGATGAGTAGTCAGGCTGTCCAGTTTTTGGAAAATAAATTTGGTATAAACTATGACCAAACCAGCACCAACAAAAAAGGTAAATCAGGTACAGGAGGAGCTGTAGAAAATCTAACTCCAACAAACCACCATTTAAAAAGTCTTGGGCATTCACCTGATCTTATTGGTTTGTTTTTTTCAATCTATAATCAGTTTACTAGTACATCAAGTTTTGTATCAAATGGAAAATTAATAACAATTGAAACTGAAAGCTTTGAACTTAAAGGTCATACAACCATCGCAAAAATATTTTGTGGATTTGTAAATTGGTTAGGGCACCTTTTTTCAGATATGGCTGGCTCTAATACTTCAATTGCTAAGGGAAATCGTGGTTCTGGTATACCAATCCCATTTTATAATTTGCTGTTATTAATTGATGTTGGCGAGTTTGGTAAGGATAAGCAAACTTTTGCAACTATTGCTACAAAGGTTTTTGAAAAAGGCTACGATTTTCGACATGGTTTGGCTATGGCTATCCCAGTTCTTGTTACCGAGCTATTAACTAGAATTATGTGGGTAATAAAGAAACGTTTTTATCATAAAGAGCCTTGGAAAAATTGTATACCTAGGGCTATTGAGCCAGAGCTTAGGCGAATGCTCCTAGTTGCTCATGGCTCTTTATGCTTAATTGATGCTGGAGATGCCGCGATAAAATCTGGTGGTGAAATAGTGCAGTTTTTATTGAGGACTAATATTATTGGTTGGGTTCGCTTTGGTAACTTAGCTTATAAAGAAGTACTTGCTTGGCACAAGAGTGGTCATATAGACCATGATGCAGTAGACGAGTACTTAAAAAATGAATATATAAAAATGTTAAAATGAACTCAAAAGGCTTAGGCTCAAGTTAATAACTGCATGAAACTTAAACTATGAACACTGCCCGACATAATTCAATTTTAGATTATATCCCTTCTAGTCCTAAAAGTACTTCAGTGAGTGAACTACAAATTGCTTTGTCGAAAAGTGGGTTGGATCTCTCCAGCCGTATGCTCCAGCGAGACCTACAATCACTTTACGACCAAGGTTGCTTTGGTCTTGAAAAAGATACGCGCAGTAAACCATATGGTTGGTCTATTAATTCACAGTGGCGAGGTGGTAACGCAAAAGTAATGAGCAGTGAAATGGCTGAACACTATTTGTTGCTGGAGCAGTTACTGCCGCAATCAGTCCCCAGTGATGTTAAATGCTCAGTGCATATTAAAGCAGAGCAGGCATTTAAACGCTTTAATGGTCATGTGCCTGAGTGGCTTTCAACCCTTCCAAAGTCGTCGTTAAAAGTGAATATTGATACTCAGTTAGTTGAGAAAATTGAGCATGCGATTAAGCATAAGCGTGCAGTGAGCGCTGAGCTTTATAGAGTACTTTACGATGAGGCACATTGGTTAAAGTTTGCTGAATTGAGTTTTTATAACTTAGTTGAGCAAGGCGGAGTGTTGATGGCGCAGTTTATGGTGGGGGAGTTTCACGATAAATGCTACCAGATGCCGGTTTACCGCATTCGTAATGTACACATTTTGCAAAAAACACGACGTGAGCCAAGCAATGAGCAGTTAAAGTCGCTGCGCAGTGCGATTAATAAAGACATGAAGCAAGAAGCGATCGAGTTAATTGTAAAAGTGCCTAGCCACTCTGCAGTTAATCAAGGGTTTATTGAGCTTGGCGAGCTGATTGACAAGCAACAGATTGACGATAAAAACGTATTATTTACCTACCAAACTATTGATAGCGAGCAATTGACCGATGAGCTATTTAAATGTGCCCATTGGCTCGAGGTTGTTAAACCTGAAAAGCTGCGCCAAAGAATCACTACAAAGCTTAAAGCGGCCGCTAACATCTATAAATAACTCCAACTTGTTTAGGTGCGTCAAAATTTGACGCACCTGTTTGCTATGCTCCTTTTAAAGTTAAGGAGGTGTTATGTTTCAATTAATTCAACAAAATGATGGTTTATCAATCGGTGTATTTGGCATTGGTGGGTGTGGCTGTAATACGCTTAACAGTATTTTCGAACAGCGTGAGTCTGAACAGGCGCACTTGTACAGTGTTAATACCGATAAAGTGGTACTTGAACATACACAGAGTGATGAAGCAGTACTAATAGGTGCTGAGCTAACTCATGGTTACGGTGCAGGAGCCGACCCTAAAGTTGGACTACAAGCGGCAGAAGAGAGTAAAGAGCAGCTTTTAACGCTTATTAATGGCTGCGATATAATTCTGTGTGCAACAGGGTTGGGGGGCGGTACTGGGACTGGCGCTAGCCCGTATATTGCACAACTTGCTAGTGAGCAAGGTAAGCCCATTATATTTGTTGCTACATTACCATTTAGTAGTGAAGGGCAGTTTAGAAATAATATAGCGCAAGCAGGTTTAAATGAGCTTAAAGAGCATGCTAATGCGGTTATTACTCTCCCAAACGATCAACTGATTGAGGTGCTTGGTAACGATATAGGATTATTCGATGCGTTTAAACATTCAAACCAAATACTCCACTCACTGATAAAATCACTCATCGACATGCTTTGCTATCAAGGCTTAATAAACGTTGATTTAAATGATTTTGCGAAAATTATGGATTGCCAAGGCGATGCTGTACTTGGCGTAGGCAAGTGTAATGATGAGAGCGAGCTCACTACTGCACTTGATAGTGCACTCAATAACCCACTGGTTAATCAGGTAGATATGTCATCAAGTACTGGCGTGATAATACAAGTAAATTGCAAAGATGAAATCTCACTGGGTAGCTATAACCTTATTACTGATACTGTGCGTCAGCAGGTAAGCCCAAACGCATTGGTTATTTGTGGTGTTTCAAAAATTGAAAACTTAACAACCAATTATGAGCTACTGGTTATTGCTACGGGCGCGAGTTCAAAAATGATACTTGATGAAACTAGAATTGAGTCAAACTCTAAAGTAGTCGCCACTAAACCAAAAGCATCTGATATTTTTGATATTCCTGCTTTTATAAGAAATCAATCTGCACCACCTAGTAAAAGCTCTTTATAGGTTTGTAAATAACGACAACGCTGTATAGCAATATGTAAGCGCTACTCTAATATTTGCAAAGGACGGCTCTTTTTAAGCTTTTGGGGTAGCTGAACTATATTACTCCAGATAGTGGAATAAGCACTTACTGTGCTTTTGACGTTAGCGACAAATTTATTTGAATAATCAAATTTTAAAAATGATTTTTTAGCCGTTTTGTTTTTTAACTTAGCCTGTATTTTTACTTCTTTAAGTATTTCCTTCTCAAATAGGGAAAAGTTTTTATAAAGTGCTTTAATATCAGTGTTATATATTTTATTCGAGTGGTCATAATGTTTACTCATCGGATCGTGCTCTGAAACAGAGTGATGAAGCATTTTTTTAGACTCAATTTCAGCAATTGTTGATGACCCAATTTTTTTAGTTAGCACTTCTTTCATATGCGATTTTAAGAAGCTGCGAAGCAGTGTTGGAAATGCGCCGGCTGAGCCTTTTATATTTATGTTATCTCGCGGGGCCGCCACCATGTTTTTTGGTGCATGATATTTAAGAGCTCGGTTTAAACTCTCTTTACTTATGGGGTTTGAGCCGTTTTTAACCTTGCAGAATAAATAGGTGCGGTTTCTGTCTGGGTTTAATTTTAATTCTTGTTGTATCGCTTTTTTCATCTCGGGTGTGAGTTGTATTTTAAACTCTTTTTGGTTTTTCATAGCACCGCGAGTGGTATGGGTTGTTTCAGGAAACGTTAAAAATTTAGGATTATTTAAATCATCTATATACGACAGACGCAGATTACAAATATTTATGGGCCTTAGCCCAGTAAACATCATCAGTAGTACGGCATTTATTAATGTATTATTTTTAGCCGCTTTTAGGCCTATGTATAGCTGAGAAATTAGAGATATATCAGTATATGCCTTACAAGGAATAGGCTTCGCCGTTCGAGAAGATATATAATTATTGTCTATCTCTAGGAATGGATTAGTGCCGTTATTATATTTATTTTTTGCGAACACCCACAGCTTTTTCATCTGCTCGAATAACTTAGCCACATGCGGACCACTTTTCTCTGTTAGCAGTTGGTCAAGCGTTGCTTCTATTATCTTAGGCGTAATAGTTTGAAATAACGTATTTTTACCAAAGGCATTTTGAATTGCATTAAGGTAAGAGGTGTATGTTGTTACTGTGGTTTCAGCTAACTTGCTAGGGCTATGTTTATTAATTGCCTGTAAGTTTTCTATTTGTTTACTCACTACAAATTCGAATGTGTAATTAGAGGTGTTCTTTTTGTATATTTCGGCCGCTTTTAATTTTGCTGCTGAAAAACTCATATTATTAGAATCACCAATCTTTGTGTTTTTTATGCCATGTTCTTTTTTTAAATGAGTAAAAAATTTAATAATGCCATCATGCTGGAATACAATTCTTATTTGATCTTTGAGCTGGTACTTTGAAAGCCTTTTTCCTTTTTCTTGCGCCAATATAATAGTGGCAAGACTGGCTAGCTCTTCCATTGACTCGTCATTGTATGGAGGCTTATTCGCATTAAATTCAGCCATGCAAAGATCGCGACTTTTAATCGTGACCTCACATGGTTTTATTGAATTTAATACTGATGTTGCCATTAATATATAAGCCTTAAAAAAGTTAAAATCATCAAATAACTGATGAGGTATCGCTCTAATAAGGCAATGATATGAAATTAATTTTTTTTACAAAAACTTTGGTAAGTCGAAATTAAACTTTTTTTAATTATTTTTTGCTTTGGCTTCTTGGTCAGTTAAATACCTCTCAACAATAGCTCTTCCCTCTTCGGTTAAGATCAAATCTTTTGCTATTCTACCCGTATCACCAAGTGGTTGATTAATGAAGTTTACATAGCTGCCTTTATGAACTAAATGAACTTTAACTCTATCTCTCAGTGCTTTTTTTTCGTTATTTTCTTTTAGGTTTTTAGCTTGTTTACTTTGCATACCTGTGAGTCTGAGTTGTTGGCTTTCGAGTTCTTTGGCTCTTTTTAAAATACTGGCTTCATGAATTTTAAAAACATTAAATTTTAATTTTGTAGAGGTTCCAAATAGCTCTTCAGATTTATCATAATTTAAGCCGTTTGGATCGTCTTCTTTTCTAAGGTGATGAAGTGCGAGTCTTGTGAGTTCTTCTGCATGCTTAAAATGATAGCCGTTGGCAACCATAATCGCTTTTGCGTTGGATTTAAAAAAGCTTCGGCACATTGTGCAAAATGCACCTGCAGATCCTTTCATTACAATATTTCTTTTATCTCCTTTTACTGCATCAACAGGTGAGTAATCTTTAATGATTTTGTCTAGCGACCTTTTAGCAAATGGTTTGTTAAGATCGCGAGGCTGAAGAAATATATGGTCAGGGTTACAGTTGGGTAATGCATTTTCCATCCAGGCTCTCTGCTCTAAAATAATGGCGCGCATGGCTTTGGTTAATGGCAGCTTATATTCTTTTTGGTTTTTCATTTCTCCACGAACCCCAACAACAGATGCCGGAAAGGTAATTATGGTTGGAAAGTCGATACTATTGAGCCACTCCCACCTCATTTGTGGAATATTAATAGGGCGAATGCCTGTCAAAATCATAAATCGCGCAGCATTTTTTTGATGTACATTTGGGGCCGATGCTAGATTTATCCATAATTCAGCTATCGAATCTAAGTCTGTATAAACTTGGCAAGGACGGGGGCTTTCTACACGGTCAGATACGTAAAAGTCATCGATATCAGCAGCTGGGTTTTTACCTGAGTTAAATTTGTTTTTGGCAAATCGCCATACTCTTCTAATTTGTGCAAAAAGCTCAATTGCTTGGTTGTTAGACTCTATTTTTATAATTATATCTACAATCTTTTCTAACTCTCCAGCTGTAAGAGACTGGAACGCTCTCTTAAGCGGAAAATGATGCCTGAGCTTTTTTATTCTGCATTGATATGTTCTGAGCGATGAAGCTGCAAATTTAGTGGGTGCGATGTTATGACGCTCTATTAAGCTTTGTTCATATGCATCAAACACAGTTTTAATATTATGATTATTTAAAACGCCATACTTCATTTGATCAGTAAGCTTACGCGCTTTTGCTATTGTTAATTCAGGTGCTTCACCTAACTTGGTATTAGCTATGCCAGATGATTTAGGGAAAGCTGAGTAAAAAGATACTGTTCCAGATAGGGTAAATATAAGACGAAGATTGTGTTGTGCCTCATATTTCGATAATCGCTTCGTATCTTGTTTCTTAACCTCTTGTTTTGATTTTTCTTTTTCCTCAAAAAAGATGATTTGAGAGGCCAAAATAACACAGCGATTTATGTGCTGCATAGAAAATGGCGATTTAAGTTGCTTCCATTCTAGTTTCGCTTTCGTGTATTGAGCTTTGGTAAGCGTTGATAGTGATTTTTTCACTTTGATTAAACCTATATAAATAAAGGCCTTGCGGCGATTTTTATTGATTAAGATCAACAAAGCAACAGAGAAAGATAGGCATAATTCGCGGCTGTAATTTACACCCAAAAATAAAAATTTGTGTTACTAATTTGTGTTACGATTTAATGAAAAATAGCGGTTTTTTTATTAAACTAGAACTGCACAAAAGTTAGCCTTTACACACATTTGTTTTTACTTATCTTTTTGTTTTATAATGATATTAATTGAAAAGGGTAAAAAATGGCTCTACTCATAAATAGCAAATGCATTAACTGCGATATGTGTGACCCAGAGTGCCCTAATGAGGCTATTTATATGGGCGCTAAAATATACCAAATAGATGCTAGTAAATGTACTGAGTGTGTAGGGCATTATGATAAACCTACTTGTGTAAGTGTTTGCCCTATTGACTGTATAAAGCCCGATCCTAATAAGCGTGAAAGTTTAGGTGAGCTGGCTGATAAGTTTGTGCTGCTAACGAACTTATAACTTGTTCAGGTATTTTGCTAAGCCGCTTTTTACTATCGGCTAAAAACTATCTACATTACTTATTTAGCTTGTAGCTAAAGTCCGCCGTCATGCATTTTTAGTTTCAATCAAATTTTATTACCTTCATTAATTATCAATTATATTGTGTTACCTTAAGGCTTTATAAACTCAAGTATTAATCTAAGTTTTAGATTGCATTCTATAGGAGTCTATTTTGGATATAGGTATTAACGCTATTCAGGCTGTATCTTCAAAACAAGCCATATTTATTAATGATGAGTGCCGAGTATTTGTAATTGGCGATCTTGATGGTGATTTACCGGCCTTAAAAAGCGCACTTAATAACGTAAATTTTGACCCTGAAAGAGACACTTTGTTTTGCCTAGGCGATTTTGTTGATCGCGGGGATAAAACATATGACTTATTTACATACTTACAGGCCATTAGGGCATGTATGATATTAGGTAATCATGAGCATTTAATGTTGGAATCATTATTAAGTAATGATAAAGCGGCTTTTAATTTATGGACTGGTAATGGTGGTAATTGGCACAAGTCGGTATCAAGTGAAAAGCTCAGTGTCATGTGCGATGAGTTACTAACTAAACCGCTTTCAATAGTACTTGAGTATCGTGGTTATACAATAGGGTTGTCTCATACATTTGCACAATCGTGGGATTGGGAAAATTACCCTGATGATAAATCGCTAATCGTGCAATCTTTATTGTGGGATCGCGAAGTAGTTAAACAAAATAAGGTAGTTAAAAGTCATGGAGTCGACTTTTCAATACATGGACATAACTCAACTAAAGCGCCTTTTTGGATTGGTAATAGTTATCATATAGATACAAATTATTATGGTGGAAAGCCTACACTCTTAGAGCTTTCAGAGGTTATTGCTACGCTTGATTAACCAAGCGCTATTTAGCAATTGTTACTTCTTTCAAATATCATTCGGCAGTTTTGCTTTCTAAAGTATAAACTGCTGACTACCACATCTAGTTATCCTCTTTGTTTTTTCTATACACCCTATGATTTATGCAGCGTAATTATTTTATTAAGCTATTAAATTCAACAAAGCCTCTATTAGCTTGTTAATTAAGAGTGATTTTGATGTGTGGGTTGGATTTTAAGTTTCATCCAATAGGTATTAATACAGTTATATGAGACGTTTATTTAGTTTTAATATTGATGATTAACAAACGGTTAAGTTTGGCTGTGTAGAATTGGGAACAATTTTTGCCATTTCGTAAATAATTTACGTAAAAGGACTAACTTCTCGCTTTAGGTTTTATATAAGCAGATTTAAATGGAACAGCCTCTCACATGATAGTAGCAAGCATATACCCTTTCCCTTTTTCAACGTTTTGTAAGTCGTCACTTTATGTATCAATTTTTTCTGCTTTGGGTTCTACGTGTGCTTTTGCAGCGCAAGAAAACTCGCAGCACGCAAAAGATATGGAAGTAATAGAAGTACGTGGTATCCGTTCAAGTATGGCCGAAAACTTAGATGTAAAACGTATGTCGGGATCTGTAGTTGATGCCATTACCGCGGAAGACATTGGAAAGTTCCCTGATAAAAACGTTGCAGACTCACTTCAGCGTGTACCCGGTGTAGTAATTGAGCGTGATGGCGGGGAAGGTTCATCTGTCAGTATTCGTGGTTTATCGTCAGAACTTACCTTTACACAGCTTAATGGTAATTTTATAGCATCTTCTCCGGGGGAGCCTTCGCGTTCGTTTGATTATGCTTTGTTACCGTCTTCAATGATTGAAAGCGTCGAGGTTTATAAATCGCCAGAGGCACGCTTAGATGAAGGTGGGGTTGGTGGCACTGTATTAATGCACAGCCGAAAACCTTTAAATATGAATGCAAACTCGGGTGTATTTAATGTCGAGAGTACTTACGCTGATGTTACAAAAGAGTATGAGCCGCAGTTTACGGGTTTATATTCATGGAAAAACGACAACGAAAACTTTGGTGTATTAGTTGGCTATACCTATCAGGAACGGACAAACAGAACGCTTTCGGGCGGTACTGATGCTAATGTATGGCGCTATACTGGCACTGGGCAACCTACAGATATAAACGGTAACGCAGTTAATAACAATAATGGTTGGGATACTATTAATGATGCAAACGGCAACAGTTACGATGGCGTTTGGTTTTCACAAGTTGTTCGAGGCTCTGTTCTTAACGAAAAACGTGAGCGCGAAGGGATTCAATTTAGTTCACAGTGGCGACCAACAAATCGTTTAGAGCTTGGCTTTAATTATTTTGGTTTTACACTTGGGCAAGACAGAACAGAATCTGTGATTGATATACCAGAGTGGTCTTTAAATCCTGATTTTTTGACGGATGTAAATCTTGATGAGTCGGGCACTATTGTTACTGGTATGCAATACGATGCAATGGCAAGTGGTGTCGAAAATGATATGCAATTTCCGTGGATGCGTGGCAGCTACATACGTGAGGAATCTACCTCCGATACCTTTGATTTTAATTTAACCTATGAAGGTGATAATTTTAAAGCGCGCTTTGTAATTGGTAATACACAATCAGAGGGCGGCCCAGAAGAAAGCTGGGAAGCGGCGTATAAAAGTTCTAACGCGGGCGAAAACGCAGCCACTATTCAAAACGCAGCTCAAACGGCTGGCTGGTCGCTCAATCAAAATAATGTGTCACTTAATATCGACCCTAATACATTAGTTAATTTACAAAATGGAGTTGGAGGCGGTCGTGATGCGGGCTCTTCAAACTCAAGCTTTGTACGCAGTGAGCTAGAAGAAGATTACTACCAAGCTGATGTGGATTTTTATGTTGATTGGGGCTTTTTAAAAACAATTAGAACCGGTGTTAAGTACCGCAACTCAATTCTTCACCGTGAAACCGGCAACACCTTCTTTTTAGATCCAAATTTTGATATTGCTGCAGGGGAAGCAAGTGAGCAAGGTATTACCCGTTTTGATAGCTACCAATGGAATGGTGGAATGCCATTAGCTCAAAATGTATTTACTAGTGAGAATAATATTGCAGGTGGTTTTGATATAAACCAAATGCCAAGTATCGACTGGAATAAATACCGCGATATGGTCACTGCTAGTTATGTACCTTATACGCGCATTGAAGATAATTTTGTTTACGATATAGAAGAAAAAATATCGGCTTTTTATATACAAGGTGATTTTGAATTTAGTGAAGTCAGAGGTAATTTGGGTGTGCGTGTTGTGCAAACAAAAACACTTACTTCATCTACTGACTTATATACCTACCAATTAGATCACACAAATGATGAAACAGGTGAGCCAGTAACAGGTGACGCTCGTTTTGTAGAAGACTATCAATTAGTCACTCAGCAAAACAAAGACACTCAAGTTTTGCCAAGCTTTAATATAGCGTGGGATGCAACCGACGATTTAGTTATTCGTGGGGCAATAGCTAAAGTAATATCTCGTCCTGACTATAGTGATTTAGGTGCGCAGCAGCGCATTACCTATGTATCAGGTGAATGGGCAGAAGATAGAGCCGCATTTAACGAGCTTCCTGGTTTTAGCGGTAGTGGCGGAAATAAAAACTTGAAACCATTTGAATCAGTTCAAGCTGATTTATCTATTGAGTATTATTATGGCGAAGGTTCTGCTGTTGGGTTGGCACTTTTTCATAAGAAAGTAGATAACTTTGTTGTGCCACTGGTGATCGACGTAGAGCAAAACTTTGCTGGTAAAAATAATATAGTGGATGCAGGGACTATTAATATAGCCCCTTACAGCACTGTAGGTAATGGCACCGATGCAGTATCAAAAGGCGCGGAAGTATTTATTCAGCATGCCTTTGATAGTGGTTTTGGCTTTTACGCAAATTACACTTATAACAAAACCAATAAAGCAGATGTAACAATTAATGGTGAAGAATTTGGTCAGTCGGCCTTAATAGGTAGTGCAAAGTATCAGTACAACACCTCTGTTTATTATGAAGGAGGTTATTTTAATGTACGTGCTTCTTATAATAAGCGCGGCGAAACAGTACTCGGTTTAAATAGCGGATTAAATGTATACCAAGACCCTTACGAACAAATCGATGTAAATGCATCTGTAAATTTATACGACGGGCTTAGCCTTACCGCAGCGGTTATTAATTTAACTAAATCTGAATCAGTAACGCGTTTAGGAAATGACACCGATGCGCGATTACTCAATACTAGCTACTCAGGTCGTCGTTTTTACGCGGGCTTTAACTATAGCTTTTAGCTAAATGACTTAATAGCTGGTCTGTAGACAGTATTTTTTGATAGCGCAGGCCATAACAAACACTTTAATAGGCGTTAAATGTTAATAAAGTGCTAGTTATGTTGTGTTTTTAATGCGTTTAGCTCAAATTCTCAGCGAACAGTGCTTTATTTAAAGTTTTGTCAATAAAACGCTTGCGTAAAAATCTGTACTCCCTATAATGCGACCCCACTGAGACGGGAAACGCCGAAGCATAGCGAGGCACGAACTACTCAGGGTGTTAAGTAAAACTTAGATTGA